>NZ_NCVG01000023.1:13681-313681 GCF_002096835.1 Streptococcus mitis
TTGGTAAGTCATTTGTATTAATACTTTTCTCTGGATCTGGTACTTCGTTATGACGTACAGTTTGATTCGGTTCTTTTGCCGTTGGGTTAAACGTTTCTTTTTGTTCTTTTACCCTTACTGGTACTGTGACTTCATCTTCCGTTCCATCTGGATAATGAACTAACGCTACTCCTGGATGACTTCCTGGTGTACTTACATCTGGCCTTGTCTTCCATGTGACTGTTGTTCCATCTGGTAAGCCTGTTTTGTTTACACTTGTTTCTGGATCTGGCACGTGACCATTGTCCACTTCTTGCGCTATGGCGGTTGGATTGTATTCATCTTTTTGTGGCGTTACTTCGACTGTTACTGTCACTTCTTCCGTACTCTTATCTGGGTAAGTGATTAATACTTTTCCTGTCTTACTTCCTGGTTTACTTGTGTCTGGTTGTTCTGACCAGCTATAGTTCGTTCCTGTTGGTAAGTCATTTGTATTAATACTTTTCTCTGGATCTGGTACTTCGTTATGACGTACAGTTTGGTTCGGTTCTTTTGCCGTTGGGTTAAACGTTTCTTTTTGTTCTTTTACCCTTACTGGTACTTCGACTTCATCTTCCGTTCCATCTGGATAATGAACTAAGGCTACTCCTGGATGACTGCCTGGGGTACTTACATCTGGCCTTGTCTTCCATGTGACTGTTGTTCCTTCTGGTAAGCCGGTTTTGTTTACACTTGTTTCTGGATCTGGTACGTGTCCATTGTCCACTTCTTGCGCTATCGCTGTTGGGCTGTATTTTCCACGCATTGATGAAACTGTTATATTCACTAATTTCGATGTAGAGTTTCCTGCTTTATCTCTAGCTACTATCGTTACACCATACATTACATTGTCAGAATCAATTTTCGGTACTTCTTGTACACCTTCCTTGAAAACAATTGTTCCAGAAGCTTGATCAAATGTTAAGAATAAAGGCATATTATTCACTTCAATTGTAGCAATCCCACTACCATTTGCATTATCTTTTGCCTCAATCTTCATAGGAGGCAATGTTTTATCTAAAGCCGTCATTCCCCAGTTTGTATGTTCTGCTGGTGTTTGAATTGTTGGATCCGTAACATCTTTTACTTTCAATGGAATTGTAACGTCTTGTTCTGAACCATCAATATATGTTACTTTTGCTTGTATTGTTTGGTCTCCATACGCCTCAGTGTTAATTGGTGTTTTGGCTTCAACGGTTGCAATTTTAGAATTTCCATTCTCACCTTGCGCATTTGTCGCAGTTACTGCTCCTTTTAACATTTCTGGAGTAACTGATACATTTTGATTTACTTCAATTTGTGTTCCAGTTGCTGTAAAATCTTCACTTACTTTTCTCACCGTTACATTTACTGTCACTAAATCTTTTGAACCATCTGGATAAATGATTTCTAATTCACCAGTTGTTGCGCCTGGTGTATTTACTACAGGGGGTGTCTTCCATGTTACCTTTGTTCCATCTGGCAAGCCTGCTTTATCTACACTTTTATTAGGATCTGGCACTTGTCCATAACTTGTATTTTGTGAAATTGGCGTTGGAGTATTCTTGGTACTCATTGAAGATACAGTGATTTTCGCAGTTCTTTCGCTGACATTTCCTGCTTTGTCTTCTGCTCGAATGTTTAAAGTAAATTCTTGACTTGGTGTATTCTCAGCTAGTTTTTCTACTGTTTGTTTTCCTGATTTGAATTTAATAGCGTTAGTTGTACTATCATATTCTAAGTAATCAGGCAAGCCTGTCACAGTAACGTTTTTAATTCCACTTCCGTTTTCATTATCTTCCGCTCTTACTTCCATATTTGGTAAAGCTTTGTCTAATGCTGTCATTTCCCAGTTTGTATTTTCTGCTGGTGATTGGATTGTTGGTGGTGTCACGTCTTTAACTTTCAGAGGAATGGTCACTTCTTTAGTTGTTCCATCTTTGAAAGTTACTGTAGCGTTAATAGTTTGTTCACCATAGTTAGCTGTGCTGATTGTAGGTGCTGTAACTGTTGAAATCTTATCTGTTCCATTCACATTTCCTGCTTTTGAAGTTGCAGTTACTTTCGCTTTTAAGTCGTCATTTGAAACTGAATCATTTTGATTTACTTCAATTAGCGTTCCAGTTACTTCGTATTCTGAGCTAAGTCCTTTTACAGTAACTTTTACATTTACGATATCTTTCGAACCATCTTTATAGATTACTTCTACTACTCCGTCTTTTTCTCCAGGAGTTGTTGTACTTGGTATTGTTTTCCAAGCATAACTTGTTCCTTCAGGTAAGTTTGTTTTATTTACGCTTGTGCCTGCATCTGGAGTTTCACCATAACTTACTGTTTGCTTTTGAGGATTTGGAGTTGCTTCGTATTTTGTAGTCATTGATTTCACAGTAAACGTTAATTGTGAAGTACTACTATTATTCGCATTATCTGTCACTCGAATTGTAGCTGTATGTGTTTGAGAATCTGTCCCGACTGGTAATTTTGGAACTTCTTGGGTATCCGCTTTAAACTTAATGGTTTTAGTCGCATCATCATATGTTAAGAAATCTGGTAAGTCTGTTACCGTTGTTGATTGAACACCACTTCCTCCTGCGTTGTCATTAGATGTTACTTTAATTGGAGAAAATGCTTTATCTAATGCTATTAAATCGATATTCTGACCATTCGCTGGTGTTTGAATCGTTGGAGCCGTCACATCTTTTACTTCTAAAGGAATTTTTACCGTATCCCTTGTATCATCAAGATAGGTTACCGTTGCAGAAATTTCTTTGTTTCCTGTCTCAGCAGTACTAATTTTCCCAACAGGAGTAACAGTTTTAACCTTACTATTACCATTTTTATTAATTGTCACAGCAGATTTTAAGTCTTGTTCTGAGACAGTATCGTTTTGATTTTTGACAATTTTTGTAGCTGTAGGTTCATACTCATCACTTAGCTTACGAACTTTTACAGTAACCGTTACTTCATCTACTGAATCGTCTGGATAAGTAACTTTCACGACTCCTGTTTTATTTCCAGGTCTATTCGTATCTGGTGCAGATTTCCATGTATATTGAGCATCAGTCGGTAATCCTGCTGTATTCACACTTGTTTTCGGATTAGGTGTTTCTCCATGGCTCACTTCTTGAATCGTTGCATTCGCTTGTGGATTATACTTTTCAGCCATAGGCATGTGAGTAATACTAAATGTTCGTTCACTACTATTTCCTGCATTATCTTCCACACGTAATGTTATATTTCTTGTAGTTCGATTTATTCCAGACAATTTTGGAACTTCACGTTCTCCATCTTGGAAAACGATGCTACTTGTTGCTTTATCATATTTCAAGAAACTTGGTAAGTTAATTGGAACAATACTCTTTATTCCACTTCCTCCAGGATTATCAGCAACTGCTACTTTAATAGGAGGCAATGTTTTATCTAATGCTGTGATTTCCCAAGTTTAATTTTCTGTCGGTGTTTGAATTGTTGGAGCCGTGACGTCTTTTACTTCTAGAGGAATATCAACTGGATCAGTAGTATTATCTAGATACGTCACTGTCGCTTTTATGGTTTGTGGACCTGCATTTACAGTACTGATTGGAGCCGCAGTAACCGACTTCACTTTACTAGTTCCACCATTATTCACTGTTACTGCTGCTTTCAATCTATCACTCGTTACCGAATCATTTTGATTGACAGTAATTGTCTTTCCAGTTGGTATATGTTCATCACTTAGTTTACGGACTTTCACGGTTACAGTTACTGTATCTGTTGAGCCATCTGGATAGGTTACAGTTACGACTTCGGTTTGATTCCCAGGGCCTGTTGTCGTATTAGGTTGTGTTGCCCATCCGTATCTTGTACCTGTTGGCAGCCCATTTTTTTGAATACTTGTTCCTGCATCAGGCGCTTCCCCATAACTCACTTCTTGAATTTGAGAATTAGCAACTGCTGTATATTTTTGTGTTTGAGATTGAATATGGAAAGTAATATTTTTAGTCGCAGTATTTCCTTTTTTATCAACCGCTTTAACAGTCACTTGAATACTTGATTTACTAAGTTGGAAATTATTTGGAATAACGCCATTAATTTCAATTTTTGATGTTTTTGCATTGTAAGATAATGGATTCGGTAGATTGTCAACCGTTACAGAGTTACTTTCTTTGAGACCTACTCCTTTATCATTATCTTGAGCGTGAATATTGATTTCACTAGGTAGTCCTTCTAATCTCGTTAATGTAATATTATCAGGGGCAGTAATTGTCGGTTTAATATTATCTACAATCTCAACTGGGACATTCACAGTTTTCATTAAATGACTACCACGAAGAATTTCGATTTCTTTATGTTGTACACCTGCTGCAGAGGTATCCACATTAGAAGAGCCACCTTTCCAACGAACTGTTAATTCTCCTGGAACTGCTGAATTATCTGAAACTGTCACGTAATTTCTAGCATCCCCTAGTTGACCAGACTGATTCTGATTAATTTTTTTATCTTGTTTTCCTAGAAAATCTAAAACTGTATAAGGAGTTGTTACATCTTTTGTTACTCCATTTTCATAAGTTGTTGTGACAACAACATTTCTTGTCCCTGCTTCTTGCAAGTTAAATGGTGTTTTATACGTTACCTGAGCCGTTGTTGGTACTTCATGTCCTGTTTTTGATCGTACTAATTCTCTTGGATTCGTATATAATTCTTTTGAATCCCCAAAATAAGCAGTCAAACTGGAATGTTTCGCTTCTACATCATTTGTCGCATTTGTTTGAATGGTTTTAGGGTTGAATCCATCTTTAAAATGAATCGTCATTGTTGCACCATCAGCTGATACCTCAGCATGGTCAAAGTCGATATGATTCGCACGATTAACCACATTTGGATGCTCTGCTTTAAATTTTTCAATTAAAGCATTCTTTTCTGTTTCCGTTAAATGACGGACATCATCCACATAAGTTGGCGTTAAATTATTAACAGTATTACGTTCACTTTGAGGTTTGATAGTCAGAGTATAGGTAATTGTATTTTGCTTATTTTTTCCGTTCGCCCCAATTGTAATATGATAAGTACCTGGTGTTACATTACCGCCATTCCCTATAGTCCCAACAAGAGCCATTTGCACTTCAGGATTATTTACATTCCAATAGTTAGCAGCAATATCTACTTCTTCTTTCTTTCCTGTTTGGAAATTTTTATAAGCTACACGTAGTTTTAAACCTTTAACTTGATTAAGACCACTTATAACTCCTACTCTTTTTACATAATACGGAGTAGGATCTTCCTCTCCACGTTTAGGGCCATTCGGATATCTTACTAATGGCTCTCCATTTCCTCTTTTACCATATGCTGTCATTACCGAGAATAGAGTATCTGAATTATAAAAAGTTAATTCTTTTTTATTTTCGTTTACTAACGCATTACTACCCTCGTATTTGTTAGCAATTGACGATATCCAAATAGCTCTAAACCCACTCTCTCCCTTACCATCAATTGGTTTTCCATTCCGTGGATCACGTTTCCCAGATTGTGCTCGAGTTACTCTATTAGCTACTTTGTTGCGGAGGCTCTTCGCTTCATTTAGAGCACCATCAACTTCACTCTCAGTGGCTTTTCCCTCAGATAAATCTGCAAATACTTGAAGAGATTTGCTTTCAGATTCACTGAATTCATAACTGATTTCTCCTGCCAGTTGGTTAATTTCTGAAACAAGAGCCTGAACCTTAGCGATCTTTTCTGTTGAAGGATTTTTCTTTTCATCACTATCGTTTGCTTTGTCTGCTTGCTTTTCTTTTTTGTCTATGTCGTTGCTTTTCTCTTCCAGTTGAGCAAATGATTCAGACAAAGCTTGAACTTCTTTATCTATCTCATCCTGACTAGCACCTTCTTTATCCAAGACTGCTTGCGCACGCGACAAAGAGAGATTAAGATTTTCAACTGATTTAGCTGTTTTAGTCTGTAAATCAGTGTTCCTAATCTTTTCAATTAATTCATTTAAAGCAGTTTTATCCACAGCTTTGACTGGATGCTCTAAAGACTTTTCAAGAATTTTTTCTTCTGGAACATGTTCAGAAATCTTATCTGATTCTTTAACAGGATTTTCTACCTGTGGATGATTTTCCACATCGTTTGGAATCTTGTCACTATTCGGATCTTCATCTTTAACTTTAGTTGAATCATTCAGAGACGCAACCATTTCATCAGCATGAACAAGATGTGGACTCTGTATCATTACTGCTCCTGTAGCCAAAAAAAGAGTGCACCCAAAAAGAAAATGCTTCCCTTTCTTTATCATCCGCCAATTCTTTTGATTGATTCCTTTTCGATTAAAAAACATTAAGAACTCCTTGCTTCAAATTATAAAATTACTTCTTTATATATTATATTATTTTATTCTCTAAGATGCAAACAGTTTCATTTAATATATGAAGTTTTTTCACGACTTGAACTTATATTTATATGTTCATCAAATTGCTAACATCAAGCAAGTCGGGATATATTTGCTAGTCTATCTCTCTGTCAGCATACGGCGCTTCAACTAAATTTTAATGAGAATTTCTACACTCCATCACCTCTCCAGTCTACAACTTCTCTATCCCTGGTACAGTGAAAAACTTGCTTGACTGGCTATCTCGTGCCCTTGACTTGTCTGATACACGTGGTGCTTCTGCCCTCCAAGACAAGTTTGTCACCGTATCATCTGTAGCTAATGCCGGTCACGATCAACTCTTCGCTATTTACAAAGACCTCTTGCCATTTATCCGTACTCAAGTCGTTGGTGACTTTACTGCTGCACGTGTTAACGACTCTGCCTGGGCAGATGGAAAATTGGTTCTTGAAGAAACAGTCCTAAACTCACTTGAGAAACAAGCTCAAGACTTGGTCAATGCGATCAAGTAACTAACATAATAAAAGCGAACAAGACTACTTTTCTGACACTCAGAAGACTAGCTTGTTCGCTTTTTTTCTCATTTATAAACTAAAATAGCTGATGATACATATTGTCAAATACAAAATATCTGATTTCTATACTTCCTTTACAAAAACCAATTCCTGTTGCTGGGATAAATCTTCTCGGTAGACAAATCCAGCAAAGCTTAAGAAACGAGCTTCCTCCACCGTCTGTACTTGATTTTCTATCAGGACTGTTAGGAAGGCACCACGCGCTTTCTTGGAAATGGTTGAATGAATCTTCAACTGACCGCCTCTATCCTCCATAAATTTGAAGGTTACCATCTTTTCTCTGATTTCCTTAGAAAATACAGTCTCAAACTCGGATGACAAGAGAGAGAAAATCACTTCCTCCTGCGTCACAGCCTCATCATAAGCTGATTTCCAATGACTCTTCAAAGTCTTACTAGCGACTTTTAACTTCATCAAAAAATCCAAACGGTGAGGTGCCATAGGTGACAAGGCTGGAACAACACCGTACAAAGCCGAGGTAATGAAGACATGATTTTCAAGATAGGCTTGTTCTGCCTCAGTCAATTTATCTCGCTTGATATGGCGATACATGAGCCCATCAAAAAGTTTCAAGGCTGGATAGTGTTGAGCAGTTTGGTTTTTTAAAGCTTGGATATGTTGAAATTCCTCCGTTGCCTTCTCAGCTGATACCTTGTAAAAATTCTCCAATTGATTTGCAGAATAGAGAGCCAAGGCATCAAGTACAGCCTGACTTTCTGGTTTTAAAGGAGTAGCTTCGATACTAGGCAAATCTGTGTTCATTTCTTTTGCTGTTGGGATTAAAATTTTCATATTGATAGTGTAGCATATTTTTTTGCCACTACCAAGAAATTCATCTGAAAAACCTCGGTTTGACCGAGGTTTTTTTACTGCACTTTAAATGTCTTGAGATAATTGTCTTTTCCTACTTGACCTTCAAAGGTTTTACCATTTTCTAGGTAAGGAAGTTCATCAGATACTGAGGCCTTGACCTTGTATATCTTGCCATCAACTTTAAAGAAGTAGACAGTGTCTCCCTTAATAACAGCTGATTTGAGGTCTGCTACCACACCCTTGATGCTTTCAGTTGTTGCATTATCAATCTCAAGGTCGTTTTTATTGGCATACTTACTGAGTAGCTCTTCCACTGTCGTGGCTACGATAACATTTTGGTACTCGACTGCGTCTACCAGAGCGTACTCTTTGACCAAGCCAGCATTGTCCTTCAAGCCCATGATGTAGAGAGGCTTGTCATTGAGGTTGATGAGGATTGGGAAGGTTGCCTTGTAGGATTTCTCCTGAACAGCACCTTCGGCTGATTCACGGGCTGATTCTTCGGTCGCAGAAGCCAAGCTGTACTTAGTGATTTCTCCTGTTCGCATATTTTCTAGGATAAAACCAAGATTACTTTCATCTGCATTGGCCGATGTCACACCTGTGTAGAGGTAAATATCATTACCGATAGACAAGTAATTATAGCCCTTGGTAGTCTGGGTCACGTTTTTCTTGGAAATCATAGCATTCCAGAAACCATCCTTGTACTTGCCGTTGTAGTTGATTTGCTCGATGGTTTCCTCAGCTGGATAGACCCTGTCTACCCATTCTGGGACCTCTGATAAGCTGTATTCCTTGGTTTCTCCGTTTGTGGCGTCCAAGATAATGACTGAAACAGGACGAGGAACCGCAAGCCCAAATTGCTTTTGGTAAACCGTTGCTACATAGAAAGGATTGCCCTCATCGTCCACCTCAAAAGATGGAGTCTTGAAGATTTTAGTTGGGTACTTCAAGCGCAGGTGACGCTTGACATCACGGTTAAAATACTCCGAGTCTGAATACTTGATTGGTGTCTTCAAGTCCACCAAGTCTGCATTACCAGTTACCATGTCCACCTTGATATACTCGCCGATTCCTTTTGCTTGATTGTTAAACCACTTGATAGGGTCTGCATATTCTAGTGGCGTAACTCGATAAGGTTTCCCATCAATCGTCAATTGGGTATAGGTGTCTGCGGCTACGTACTGCGACACCTTATCCGTTAGGGAACCCAAGTAGCGGTCCCCAATTTTTTCAGCGGTACTTCTATCTAAGATAGGAACCTTACTGGTGTCAGTCTTAGGAAATTCAGTAAAGTCTTTTTCCGTCACCGTGACTACATTGGCATAATTTTTAGCCTGAAAAATGCTGGAGGTCACCAAGGAAACTAAACCAGCTAAGAGAAGAATTCCTCCAATAGAAGCTAAAAGGATTTTCCCTAATCGATTGATTTTGAAACTCTCTAGATTTAAGGCAGCTTCCGCTTTACCGTGGCGCACATGAACTGTTTTGACCAGATTTATTCCCTTGCCAAAGCCAAATAAAATAGCCACAAGCAGCAAATGCCCACAGAGGAAAAAGAGAAATTCCCAGCTGGTCAGGTTAAGAGGCGGTAAAAAGATATACCAGGTCGTTGCGATAAAAATAAGTTCGAAGACTATTCGTTTCATTTGCTTTCCTCCTAAATGATTCGTCCTTCCAAGTGATCCAGTTCATGCTGACAAATCTGAGCTGGGAAGCCTGTCAAAGTAATGGTCTGTTCCTGCCACTTGCTGTTACGATAGGCAACCCTTATGGTTTCATAACGCTTAGTAGGTCTCACACCTGTCAAGGACAAACAGCCTTCTTCTGCCTCATAAGGTCCTTCAAATGACAGGAGCACTGGGTTAAACATGACCACGGGAACCAAGCCAAGATTAAAAATAATCACGCGCTTCTGCACCCCAATCATATTGGCAGCCAGACCGACACAGGTCTCACGATTGGCTAAAAGCGTATCCTGTAAATCTCTGGCAAGATACAGATCTTCCTGACTTGCCGGCTGAGATACCTGAGATAAAAACAAAATATCCTTCACAATTTTCTTTTCCACTTGCTCACACTCCTCTTGCTTTTTACTATATTATAGCAATTATAGCACAAAAGTCGATAACTGCAAGCCCTTTCCCTCAACTGTAGCAAAAAGCCACCCGAAGATGACTTTTTTGTTATTCTTAATCTTTGTTTCCTTTAAACAATAGAATACCAGATAAGGCTGATAAGAAACCGACTACTAGTAAAATAGAATCATGACTAGCTGTTTCTGGTAGTTTACTAGCTTCCCGTGTTGTTGGAGTTTCTGGTTGCTTGGGTTCCTCAGAAGCTGGTTTTTCGGGAACCTTAGGTTGATCAGTAGTCGGCACTTCCGGTTGCTTTGGTTCCTCAGGCTCTGGTTTTTCAGGAACCTTAGGTTGATCAACAGTCGGCACTTCCGGTTGCTTTGGTTCCTCAGGCGTTGGCTTTTTGGGTACCTTAGGTTGATCAACAGCTGGAACTTCCGGTTGCTTTGGTTCCTCAAGCGTTGGCTTTTCGGGAACCCTAGGTTGATCAACAGCTGGAACTTCTGGTTTCTTTGGCTCCTCTGGAGTTGGAGTTTCTGGCGTCTTGGGTTGCTCACCTCTTGGTGGTTCGGGCTCAGTAGCTTTCACAGGTAGGTAATGAATCACTGTGTCTTTTGTAAAATCTTCTGGTATTTCAGGTAATAAGTAACCCAATTCTGGATGAGAAGAATCCTTCAACACCAAATCAGTAGCTGATGTCGCAGCCTTATAGCCTTTAAGATAAGGGATTGTTCCCAAACCTGGATTGTTGGCAAGACCTGGCTTAGATGGGTTCCCATCTTGGTCATTGGGATATTGAATCGAAGCCAGATTCTCATTTGCAGTTGGAGAAATGGCTATCCATTTTCCTAAGTGTTTGTAGTAGACAGTTTCCTTGATTGCAGGATCTGTTACTGCCACTGTTTTTTCTGCAACTGTTTCTTTATCTGCCACTAAGCCTTTTACCAGTGGTGTCGCTACTTTAGGTAGATTTGGTTGATCACTCGTCCAATCACGATAATAAAGGTCTCCTTTTACAAAATCAACCTTGGCAACACGTTTGAAATCAACTTGATCATTTCGATCTGCAGCAACCTTATCATGTGTCACAAAATCTCGATAAGCAATGTTTCGGTCAATAGATTTTTTATTGATGATTTTAGAAACGCTAGCAGGCCATAAAGGCGAATCTTGAACATCCTCATCAACTTTTTTATGAGCAGTTGGAATGGTATCTTCAGGATAAATAAATTCTAGGCGAGGTGTTAAGGAAACCTTAAATATTTGATCAGTCTGACTATCTTGGTCAAAATATTGTAAACCTCGATCATAGTCACTTGAAACAAGGTCATAACCTTGTCGTTTGTAGTTACTAATCGTTTTTAACGTACTGTATTCAATAGGATAAGCAGACTCCCCAGTAACTGTATCTTCCTTCAGTAGCTTGTTTTCACTGATATCCACATAGCTAATCTTGGCTCTTTGATTATTTTTATGCTCATGTTTTATTTTCCAATTAGAATAAGAAATTTCCTTAGTAACCAGATTAACAGTCGCATAGCGCTCAAAGGAAATACTTTGTTTTTTCTCAGCAAAGGCTTCTTTACCATTATTTTTATATTTATATTTAATGGTTCTTTGAATCGTTCTTTCTAAAGGTTGTTCTTGATTGGTTCTGATTTTTTCAGCATCTGCAGGCCACTTAGGACTATCCACAACACCAGCTTCTACCTCTTCATTTGACTTAGGATTGGTCTGGTTTTGTAAGCTAACCACTTCATGTTTTGGAGTTAATTTGATGGTATAGGTTTGCGGAGTCTGATTATCTTGAAACAGTTTCTTCGATTCATCCGTTTTCAAATAGCCATCTTCAACCAATACATAGCCATTTCTTTTGAACTCACTAATTTTCTTTCTTGTATCGTAGTGAAGATCCTCTCCAACCTTACCAGTACGCTCATCTGAAAAAAGTTTTTTGCCTGTAGATTCGTCAACATAAGAAAATTCAACACGAGATTCTTTTTCAGTCACTTTAGGAGTATCTAAATGTTTTTCTTCAAAATGCTGCTCTGCTGAAATAACAGCTTCTTTTTCCGAACTTACAACAGGTTTGTCCTTATCTAAAGTTTCACTAGAGCTTTTCTCTGTTTCTGGGATAATACTAGTTGTAGGAGTTTCAGCTGCAGAGACACTTGAAACAGGGCCAGCTAAAAAGCTTAAACCGCAAGCCACAACACCAGAAGCAACACCCAAACTCAATTTACGGATAGAGTAAATACATTTTTTATTTCCCATGATTTCCTCTCAAGTCATTCTTTGCTATTCTTATATCTAATATTTTAGTAAGCGACTTTACTTTTAACATCTCCTATTTAAAGTTTTTTATAACCTTTTTAAAGTTATTAAAAAAAGCCATCCGAAGATGACTTTTTCTTTTTAAATCGCATTCTTGTCAAAACCGAGTTTACGTTGAACAAACTTAACGATTTCGACAATGATAATCATTGAAAAGCTTCCGCCCATCACGATTCCCCATTGTGACAAGTCTAGTTTGGTTACGTGGAAGATTCCTTCAAGCGGTTCTACGACGATTGTTGCCATGAGAAGAATGAAGGATACCAAGATGGACCAGTTGAAGGTCTTAGACTTGAATGGACCTACTGTCAAGATGGATTGGTAAACAGACTTGACATTATAAGCATGGAAGAGCTGAATCAAGCCAAGGGTTGCAAAGGCCATAGTAAGGGCATCTGCGTGAATAGCATGATTGTCACCCACATGAACTGGGTAAGTAATCGCAAGGCCATAAACACTCATAACAATAGCTGCTTGGAGTACACCTTGATAGATGATAGAACTCAAAACACCACCTGAGAAGAAGCTTGCCTTTCGTCCACGTGGTTTATGGTTCATGACACCAGGCTCAGCAGGTTCAACACCTAGTGCAATTGCTGGGAAAGTATCGGTTACCAAGTTGATCCACAAAAGATGAACTGGCTGTAAGACATCCCAACCAAACAAGGTTGATAGGAAGATGGTTAATACTTCAGCAGTATTGGCAGAAAGTAAGTACTGAATAGTCTTTTGAATATTTGAGAAGACCTTACGTCCTTCTTCCACTGCAACGATAATAGTCGCAAAGTTATCATCTGCAAGAATCATGTCAGAAGCCCCCTTAGAAACCTCTGTACCAGTGATTCCCATACCGATACCGATGTCGGCTGTTTTCAGAGCTGGCGCATCATTGACACCGTCACCTGTCATGGCAACGACCTTACCTTGTTTTTGCCAAGCCTTGACGATACGAACCTTATGCTCTGGAGATACACGCGCATAAACAGAGTATTGACCAACTACTTTTTCAAAGTCTTCATCTGACAGTTCGTTGAGCTCAGCACCAGTTAAAACGTGGCCTTCTGTATCATTTGCGTCAATGATTCCCAAACGTTTAGCAATAGCTTCTGCAGTGTCTTGATGGTCACCTGTGATCATGATTGGACGAATTCCCGCTTCCTTAGCCACACGAACAGCCTCAGCAGCTTCAGGACGTTCAGGGTCAATCATCCCAATCAAACCAGTAAAGATTAAATCATTTTCAAGCTCTTCAGAAGTGAGGTTTTCTGGAATGCTGTCAATAATCTTATAAGCACCAGCAAGGACACGCAAGGCTTGGTGAGCCATTTCAGAATTGTTTGTGTGAATGAGGTTTGTAACCTTCTCATCAATCGGAGCAATATCCCCAGCCTTATCACGAAGAACACAACGTTTCAAAAGTTGGTCTGGCGCACCCTTAACTGCTACAAGGAAACGACCATCTGGCAATGGGTGAACCGTGGACATGAGCTTACGGTCAGAGTCAAATGGCAACTCAGCTACACGAGGATATTTGTCTAAAAATCCTTTGACATCGTAGCCCTTGTCCAAGGCATATTGAATGAAGGCTGTTTCGGTTGGGTCACCAATCAGGTTGCCATCCACATCGATTTTCGTATCATTGGCCAAGACAACTGAACGAAGAAGAGGCATTTCAAGACCTAGCTCAATGTCATCAGCTGAGTCATGTAGGACTGCATCGTAGAAGACTTTTTCGACGGTCATCTTGTTCATGGTCAGCGTACCAGTCTTATCAGAAGCAATGATTTCTGTTGAACCAAGTGTTTCTACTGCTGGCAACTTACGAACAATAGAGTTTCGTTTGGCCAAAACTTGAGTACCAAGGGCAAGAACGATGGTCACGATAGCTGGAAGCCCTTCTGGGATAGCTGCAACAGCAAGCGCAACAGAGGTCATCAACTCACCAAGTGGATTTTTACCTTGAATGAAAACACCCACTACAAAAGTAACAAGGGCAATGACCAAGATTGCATAGGTCAAGACCTTAGAAAGGTTGTTCAAGTTTTGTTTAAGTGGTGTATCCGTCTCATCCGCATCTTGGAGCATGCCAGCGATATGACCAACTTCCGTGTACATACCTGTATTGACAACAACACCAAGACCACGACCATAGGTTACGTTAGAGTTTTGGAAGGCCATATTGACACGGTCACCAATACCAGCATCTGCAGCAAGTTCAACTGTCAAATCTTTTTCGACTGGCACAGACTCACCTGTCAGGGCAGCTTCTTCGATTTTAAGAGAGTTGGCTTCTAATAAACGAAGATCTGCAGGTACTACATCACCTGCTTCAAGGGCAACGATATCTCCAGGTACCAATTCTTTAGAGTCAATCTCCGCCATATGCCCATCACGAAGAACGCGGGCAGCTGGACTAGACATGGATTTGAGGGCTTCGATTGCTTCTTCTGCTTTCCCTTCTTGGTAAACACCAAAGGCAGCGTTGATGATTACCACGGCTAAGATGATAATGGCATCTGCGATATCTTCCCCACCAGAAGTCACGACTGACAAGATAGCTGCCGCAACTAGGATGATAATCATTAAATCCTTAAATTGCTCGATAAACTTGACCAGGATTGATCGTTTCTCGCCTTCTTCGAGTTCATTGTGGCCAAATTCGGCAAGGCGCTTTTCTGCCTCACTTGATGACAAACCTTGCTCGGTCGCATCCACAGCCTGCAAGACCTCTTCAGGACTCTGAGTGTAAAACGCTTGGCGTTTTTGTTCTTTTGACATGTGTCTCCTCCTTGACATTGTGTGCAAAACAGACTCTCTTTTTCCTCATCGCATCTTTTCACGACAAACAAAAAGAGACCTGTTAATCATAACAAGTCTCGCTGTTTAAGATAGTGCCGGAAAGCATACTTTTCAGTATAAAATTCGGAATGACGACACTATCACAGGTTTCTGCCAGCTACTCCCTTGAGTAGTTCTATTATACCAAATTTTGAAAAGTTTTCAAAGAGTAAAAAATGACTTATTTGAATTTTCCCTTGAAAACCAGTATAATGGTAGAATGCTATATGACTAGAAAGGAAGTTGAATGAAGCAATCTATCTCAAATCTCAAGTTAGCTGAGCGTGGGGCCATTATCAGTATTTCGACCTATTTGATCTTGTCTGCAGCCAAATTAGCAACTGGGCACCTCCTCCATTCATCCAGTTTGGTGGCCGATGGTTTTAACAACGTGTCGGACATCATTGGAAATGTGGCCCTCTTGATTGGAATCCGGATGGCACGCCAGCCTGCTGACCGAGACCACCGTTTTGGCCACTGGAAGATTGAAGATTTGGCTAGCTTGGTCACTTCTATTATCATGTTCTATGTTGGCTTTGATGTACTAAGGGATACCATTCAAAAGATTCTCAGTCGTGAAGAAACAGTCATTGACCCTCTGGGTGCAACTCTAGGAATCATTTCTGCAGCGATTATGTTTCTAGTTTATCTCTACAATACTCGCCTTAGTAAGAAATCTAACTCCAAGGCACTGAAGGCCGCTGCTAAGGACAATCTTTCCGATGCTGTTACTTCACTTGGCACCACCATTGCCATCCTAGCTAGCAGTTTTAATTATCCGATTGTAGATAAACTTGTTGCCATTATCATCACTTTCTTTATCTTGAAGACAGCCTATGATATCTTTATCGAGTCTTCTTTTAGTCTATCAGATGGCTTCGACGATCGTCTGCTTGAGGATTATCAAAAGGCTATCATGGAAATTCCCAAAATCAGCAAGGTTAAGTCCCAAAGAGGGCGCACCTACGGTAGCAATATTTACCTTGATATTACGCTAGAAATGAACCCTGACTTGTCGGTTTATGAGAGCCACGAAATTGCGGATCAGGTAGAGTCTATGCTGGAAGAGCGTTTTGGAGTCTTTGATACCGATGTCCATATCGAGCCAGCACCTATCCCTGAGGATGAGATTTTAGACAATGTCTATAAAAAATTGCTCATGCGTGAACAATTGATTGATCAAGGAAATCAACTGGAAGAACTCTTGGCTGATGATTTTGTCTATATTCGTCAAGATGGAGAGCAGATGGATAAAGAGACCTATAAAGCCGCAAAAGATTTGAATTCTGCTATCAAGGATATTCAAATCACTTCCATCAGTCAAAAGACCAAACTCATCTGCTATGAGTTAGATGGTATCGTCCATACCAGTATCTGGCGACGCCACGAAACTTGGCAAAATATCTTTCATCAAGAAACAAAAAAAAATAGAGAAATCCTGTCATGAGACGGGATTTTTCTATTCTTCTAGCTATCAAAGTCACTTAGATACTCATAGCGTTCGTATTTTTCCAGGAGTGCTTCGTTTTTCTCATCCAGTTCTTTTTGGAGAGTAGCCAGCTTACCAAAGTCAGAGCCGTTGGCCTGCATTTCCTCTTCAATAGCAGCGATACGATTTTCCAAGGATTCAATATCACTTTCAATGCTTGCCCACTCCTGCTTTTCTTGGTAGGTCATGCGTTTCTTGTCTTCACGGACCTTGATCACTTTTTCCTTTTCAGCCTTTTGCACTTGATTGGCCATATCTGTTTCAAAGGCCTTTTCATCTAAATAGTCGGTGTAATGACCAAAGAAAGGACGAATCTTGCCATCCTCAAAAGCCAGAATCTTGGTCGCTACCTTATCCAAGAAATAACGGTCGTGACTAACTGTCAAAACAGGTCCCGCAAAGCCTTGCAAGAAATTCTCCAAAACTGTCAAGGTCGCAATATCTAGGTCATTTGTCGGTTCGTCCAAAAGGAGAACATTTGGTTTTTCCAAGAGCAGTTTGAGGAGATAAAGACGTTTTTTCTCTCCCCCAGACAATTTCTCAATCAAGGTTCCATGCGTCGAACGTGGGAAAAGGAACTGCTCCAGCAACTCTGCAATCGAAGTCGTAGAACCACCGCTGGTCTTGACCTCTTCTGCCACTTCCTGCAAGTAATTGATCACTCGCTTGCTTTCATCCAAACCCTCAATTTGCTGAGAGAAATAGGCGATGCGAACAGTTTCCCCAATCACAACTTGTCCTGCTGTCGGCTCAAGACTTCCTGCAATCAAGTTAAGGAGAGTTGATTTCCCAACACCATTGTCCCCAACGATTCCGATACGGTCTTTGGCCTGAACTAAGAGATTAAAATCTTGCAAAATGAGCTTGTTTTCATAGGCAAAGGAAACATCCTGAAACTCGATGACTTTCTTCCCAATACGACTGGTTTCAAAGTTCATAGTCAAGTCTGTCTCAGCAGTATTGCCTGAAACTTCCTTTTTCAGGTCGTGGAAACGATTGATACGAGCTTGTTGCTTGGTCGCACGCGCCTGCGGTTGTCTGCGCATCCAGGCCAATTCTTGCTTATAAAGTTGTTCCTTTTTGTGGAGAAGAGCCGCGTCGCGCTCATCCTGTTCCGCCTTTAGGCGAACATAGTCCTGATAATTCCCTTGATACTCGGTCAAGCCTGCTCGATCCAATTCGAAAATCCGAGTTGACAAAGCGTCTAGGAAATAACGGTCGTGGGTGATAAAAAGGACAGTCTTCTTAGAATTTTTCAAAAAGAGGGTCAACCACTCAATAGTCGCAATATCCAGATGGTTGGTCGGTTCATCCAAAAGCAAGAGGTCGTGATTACCAAGAAGAACTTGCGCCAACTGAACCCGTCTTCTTAGGCCACCTGACAATTCCCCAACAGGAGTAGATAAATCCTGAATCCCCAGCTTGCTAAGGACAGTCTTGACCTGACTCTCAATTTCCCAAGCTTGGAGAGAGTCCATTTCTGCCATGACACGTTCCAAACGCGCCTGCTTATCCTCACTATAGTTGAGCATGAGGAGTTCATAATCACGAATGAGTTGGATTTCCTTAAGGTCGCTGGAGAGGACCGTATCCAAGACCGTCTTGCTATCATCAAAATCAGGATCTTGGGTCAAGTAACCAATCTGGTAATCATTTTTAGCTGAAAAGGGACTCACATCCCCATCAAAGCCAGAAACACCAGAAAGAACATCTAAAAGGGTGGTCTTGCCAGTCCCATTGACACCAATCAGACCAATTCTATCCAAGTCATGGATAATAAAGGAAATATCCTTAAAAACGGTCTTGTCACCAACGGATTTACTTAGTTTTTCAACGATAAAATCACTCATTTTTTCTCCCTCAGATAAGCATGGATGGCTTGACGGTCATTTTCCAATGTTCCATCGACAATGGCATATTCAATCTCTGTTAAAATCTCTCCCAAGTCTGGTCCCGGCTGATAGCCATATTCCTTAATCAAAATACCACCATTAATCTGAATTTCTTTCTTGTCATGAATGGTCAGACTCTGGTAAGTTTCTGTGATGACTTGCGGGTTGACTGGTTTTCCTTGAGCATGACGAAGATTTTCAGCCTGTAAAAGTAAATCTAAATCAAAGCGATAACAATCGCGCTTGCTCAATTCTCCCTTTTCACGCAAGGCCAAAATAGTCAGTAAATCCTGTACCTGCTTGGCAAATTGACGTGAGGTCTTCCAAGCCTTCAAAAATGGCTGCGCATTTTCAATCTCCAAAGCCCACAGTAGAGCTGCCCAGGCTTGTTCAGAGGATTTAAAGGTGAAATCAGTCTCCAAATCAAACAGTCTATTAAGCTCGTCCTGGCTAGATGCCATATCAGGGAGATAGTCATAAGCTTGACTCTCAATCATGGAAGCCAAACCCCTTCTCCAAAATGGAGCCAGCAAGAGTTTATCAAACTCAACGAAGGTGCGCTCCACAGAAATTTTCTCCAAAAGTGGCGTCAAAATTTTCATAGCTTTAAATGTTTCTGACTCCAGTTCAAAGCCAAGACTGGCCTGAAAACGGAAGCCACGCATAATCCGCAGAGCGTCTTCGTTGAAACGCTCACTTGCCACTCCAACCGCCCTCAAGACTTGATTTTCCAAATCGTCTAAACCATGGAACAAGTCAACGATTTCTCCTGTCTCATCCAAGGCAAAGGCATTGACTGTAAAATCACGGCGCTTGAGGTCTTCTTCTAGCGAGCGAACAAAAGAAACCGCACTAGGTCTGCGATAGTCCACATAGACATCTTCTGTCCGAAAAGTAGTCACCTCATACTCCTCGTCCCCATCTAAGACCAAGACAGTTCCATGCTCGATTCCGATATCGGCTGTTCGCGGAAAAATCTGCTTGGTCTCTTCTGGATAAGAAGACGTCGCAATATCCACATCATGGATGGGACGATTGAGGAGGGCATCTCGAACAGAACCCCCAACAAAATAGGCTTCAAAGCCTGCTTCTTTAATTTTTTCTAATACTGGTAAAGCCTTCTGAAATTCAGAAGGCATTTGCGTTAATCTCATAATAAGTGTTCTAATCCATAGACAAGCTCATGACGCTTGACAACTTCTTTAATTCCCAAATTCACCCCTGTCATGAAGGAGCTGCGATCATAGGAGTCATGACGGAGGGTCAATCCTTCTCCTTGATTGCCAAAGATGACTTCCTGATGGGCTACCAAACCTGGCAAACGAACTGAGTGAATCCGCATGCCATCAAAGTCAGCACCACGAGCACCTGAAATCAATTCTTTCTCATCAGGAGCACCTTGCTGGATTGACTCTCGAACTTCTGCCATTAACTCAGCTGTTTTAATAGCTGTTCCACTCGGGGCATCCTTTTTCTTGTCATGATGGAGCTCGATAATCTCCACATTTGGGAAATATTTGGCAGCCTGCGTCGCAAATTGCATAAGCAAGACAGCACCCAAGGCAAAGTTTGGAGCAATTAAACCACCCAAGTCTTGGACACGGGAAAATTCTTTTAACTCTGCAATTTCTTCACTAGTAAAGCCTGTTGTTCCAACTACTGGAGCAAAGCCATGTTCAAGAGCAAAGCGTGTATTTTCATAGGCAACAGTTGGTGTAGTAAAGTCTACCCAGACATCCGCTTCAAAACCGGCCAAATCAGCCTTATTCTTGAAAACAGGAATTCCCTGCCATTCTGACTCAGACTCAAAGGGATCCAAAACTGCTACCAAGTCCAAGTCTGGATCAGCCAAGACCATCTGACAAGCAGCCTGACCCATCTTTCCCTTAAAACCAGCAATAATTACTCGAATACTCATCTCTACTCCTGTCTAAGATATGAAGGACCTTAGCTACCCTTGAAAAATAGGGAATGGGGCTGACTTTCCATGAAAGTCAAGGCAGTCATCTTTTTTCAAGAGGCAGATAGTCCATGTTCAATTTCCAAGATACAAAGCCTGTAAGAACACAAAGTGAAAATAGGAGTTCTGATAAAAGAATGTCTACTCCTTGGAAAAACTATCTTTTTCACACAGGGTTCCAGGCATGTTCATTTGCTAACTTCTTAACTAGTCTAGAAGTGCCAACTAAATCACTGGAATGTAACCCAGAGCAATGCTTCCTGCACCTAGGTGTGTTCCAATGACACTACCAAATGTAGCAAGTGAAATATCCGTCCCCACTTCAGAATCTAGCAAGTGCTGACGCAATTCTTCAGCCTTTTCAGGAGCATTTCCGTGAATGACAATAATACGGTATTGGCCTGAAGCTGTGGCTTCCTTGATGATTTCAATTAAGCGCTTTGTGGCTTTCTTTTCAGTACGAACTTTTTCGTACACTTCAATCACACCTTGGTCGTTGAAATAAAGGATTGGCTTAATGCTTAGCAGATTGCCCAAAATCGCAGCTCCATTTGAAAGGCGTCCACCTTTAACCAAATGGTCCAAGTCATCCACCATGATGAAAGCAGAGGTATGACTAATCTGAATAGCTAGCTTATCCTGAATAATGGCAAAATCATCGCCCTGGTCGCGCCAGTTAAAGACACTTTCAACCATGATCCCCAACGGAGCACTTGTAATCAAAGTGTCTGGAAAAGCAATGGTTAGGCCTTCATAGTCGTCCACCATATACTGGATATTTTGGTAAAAACCTGAAATTCCAGAAGATAGGAAAAGCCCCAAGGCATGAGTATAGCCTTGTTCTTTGAGCGCAGTTAAGATTTCATCTAACTTGGCAATACTTGGTTGACTGGTCTTAGGCAATTCCGAAGCCTGAGCCATTTTTTGGTAAAATTCCTCAGCAGTCAGATTGACACCTTCAACATACTCCTCACCATCAATATTGACAGGAATATCCAAAACAAATAAATCTTCTCTTTGCAAGGTATCTGCACTGAGATAGGCAGAGGAATCTGTGATAACAGCTAATTTCATATTAGAACTCCAAATTGATTCCTGGTAAGTCTAATGCAATTTCAGTTACTTCGTAAGTTAAACGGTTGAGCATATTCAAACATGGACGAGCCAAGGTTTCCACTTCTTCTTGGTTCAATTCACTTGGTTCGTTAACAATACGACCATCGATATGGTTCACCTGTGAAATGGTTCCACTGATGACAAATTTATCAAATACAATCATAAAACTCAAGACAACAATCAAGGAAGTCACTTGATTTTCTTGGTCATGTTGAATTAATTGGAAGTTCACATCCACCTTAGTTTCAGGAGCTCCATTTTCATTTTCCCATTCAAAATTACGCGCATCAAAATGATACTGACTAACAAATTCTTGTTCACGTTTAAGATTCATGTCTTTCTCCCTCGGCTACAATATTATAAGCTATTGTACCATAATTTTTTATTTTCATCTAGTTTTCTAGGATTTAGTCAATCCCGATTTCAGCTCGAACTACGTCTGCGATGGTATCAACATAGTAGTCCACTTCTTCTGTTGTAGGCGCTTCTGCCATAACACGCAAAAGAGGCTCTGTTCCACTTGGGCGAACAAGGATACGGCCATTCCCCGCCATTTCAGCTTCCATCTTCTCGATGATAACCTTGATAGCTGGCACTTCCATAGCCTTTTCCTTCATGGCATTTTCCACTCGGATATTGACTAATTTTTGTGGATAGATGGTTACTTCTGCTGCCAACTCTGACAAGCTCTTACCAGTTTCCTTCATGATTTTGGTCAATTGAACAGCAGATAATTGGCCATCACCTGTTGTATTGTAATCCATCAAGATGACGTGACCAGACTGTTCACCACCAAGGTTGTAGCCTGATTTTCGCATTTCTTCAACAACGTAACGATCGCCAACTGCAGTGACTGCCTTGTTAATGCCTTCACGATCCAAGGCCTTGTGGAAACCAAGGTTAGACATAACGGTTGTCACGATTGTATTTTGCGCCAATTGTCCTTTTTCAGAAAGGTATTTTCCGATGATGTACATAATCTTGTCACCATCGACGATATCGCCATTCTCATCGACAGCAATCAAACGGTCACTGTCTCCGTCAAAAGCCAAACCGATAGCTGAGTCACTTTCTTTGACCACTTCTTGAAGGGTTTCTGGGTGGGTTGAACCAACATTAAGGTTGATGTTAAGACCATCTGGTGTTTCCCCAATAACAGTTAATTGAGCACCAAGATCTGCAAAGATTTGACGGGCACTTGTAGAAGCTGCACCATTAGCCGTATCCAAGGCAACCTTCATTCCTTCAAGAGGAGTTCCAGTTGAAACAAGATATCCTTCATACTTACGCAAACCTTCTGGATAATCTACCAAGGTTCCCAAGCCTTCAGCACTTGGACGAGGAAGAGTGTCTTCCGCAGCATCTAGCAAGGCTTCAATTTCTGCTTCTTTTTCATCATCTAGTTTGAAACCATCACCACCAAAGAACTTAATCCCATTATCAAGGGCTGGGTTGTGGCTAGCAGAAATCATGACACCTGCACTGGCTCCCTCAGTTTTTACCAAGTAAGCTACTGCTGGTGTTGCAAGGACACCAAGTTTGTAGACGTGAATCCCTACAGAGAGGAGACCTGCCACCAAGGCAGATTCTAGCATTTCCCCAGAAATACGTGTATCACGTCCTACAAAAACTTTCGGTGCTTCCGTTTCATGTTGACTGAGAACATAGCCTCCAAAACGTCCTAGTTTAAAGGCCAATTCTGGCGTTAATTCTACGTTAGCTTCTCCACGGACTCCATCAGTCCCAAAATATTTACCCATTTTTATAATATCCTTTTTCTATTTTTAATTCGTTTTTGAACTAGTTGCTTTCGTTGACGAAGATGTCTCTGACGAACTGCTTGTAGTTGAATTTGATGTGCTTGAACTTGGTGCTACTGGTTTTGTAGTCACCTTCATTGTTGTATCGAACGGAGTAATAACTGCCGGTAAGACAACACCATTGCGGTCGATTGCCTGCAAAGGTACTGAACCACTGTAATTACCTGTTATACGTTCGCTAGTTGGTAAAAGCGCAATAATACGATCAATTTTAGCTAATGTTTCTTGGTCAGTTGTGACAGAAACTCGTTCGTTTGACACGGTTACACTATCAATTTGTAGCTTGGGATCAATCTGGCTTTGGTCAACTTGTGGCACAACAATCATCCCATCTCGCTTAACCTTTTTCCCAACTTTCACTGTAATCTTTTGAGGCGTTGCCACAGCGGTCAATCCACTTGGAAGATTTTCAATGTTCAAGGGAACTTCAATCGTTCCAACACTGGCATCCGTCAAATCAGCAGTTACCTTAAACTTACGAGTGCTCTCCTGCATTTCGCTGGCCAAGGTCACACGATTAGCTCCGGTTAATACCACTGAAACTTCTGATGCAAATCCACTAATAAAATACTGGTCAGCATCATAGTGAATATCGATAGGAACGTTCGTTATCGTATTGGTGTAGGTTTCTGATTTGACCTGCCTTGCGGTATTGCTATTTTGAAAGTTGGTTGACGTTGCATAGATAAATAAAACACAAGCAAAAAAGAGAGATGAAATGATATATAGACTATTTTTTCTCATATTTCCAACCTCCTAGCAAACGGTCCTTGAAACTGACTTTTTCCTCAACAGCTGGCAAAAGAATTGCTCGTAGCTCTGCTTCAAATTCTTCAATCGTCAAGTCGTGCTTGAAAACACCGTTATAGGTAATAGAAATGCCACCTGTTTCCTCTGAGACGATGAAGGTCAAGGCATCGGATACTTCTGACAAACCGATAGCCGCCCGGTGTCTGGTCCCAAACTCCTTGGAAATCCCTGTGCTTTCTGTCAAGGGCAAATAAGCAGAGGTTACTGCTATTCGATTTTCTCTGATAATCACTGCACCATCGTGTAGGGGAGTGTTGGGAATAAAAATATTGATGAGGAGTTCAGCTGAAATATTGGCATCCAAGGGAATCCCTGTCGCAATGTATTCTTGCAAGGTCCGAACTCGTTGGATGGCAACCAGAGCACCAATCTTACAGGGACTCATATATTCAACCGACTTGACAAAGGCACGAATCATTTGCTCCTCTGCACTAATTTGAGCAGTAGAAAAGAAATCTGTCGCCCTTCCCAAGCGTTCCAAACCAGTCCGAATCTCTGGAGAGAAGATAACAACCGCAGCAATAACCCCATAGGTGATAATCTGATTAATCAACCAAGAAATCGTTGTTAAACCAAGGATATTGGCCACAACCTGGGTTAATACAAAAATCACGACCCCACGCACCAAAATCATAATCTTGGTGCCAGCTATCGCTTTTGTAAAACGATATAAAATATAGGCCACAATCAAAATATCAAACACATTGATGGCAATACTCCAAGGACTAGAAAACAAGCTAGTCCAATATTGCAGGTTGGATAATTGTTGAAAGTTCATCTGCTGTCTCCTCTCTGTCCAAACACGTTCCTTTCTATTATATCATTTTTCTGACATTTTTTTCCCTATCCTACTTCATTTTAAATTAAAGAAAAAATATGATAAAATAAACTGACTAGAAAAAACAAAGGAGAAACCATGTCTCAACTCTATGATATTACCATTGTAGGTGGTGGTCCCGTCGGACTTTTTGCAGCCTTCTATGCCCACCTACGCCAAGCCAAGGTCCAAATCATCGACTCCCTTCCCCAACTAGGTGGACAACCTGCTATTCTCTACCCTGAAAAGGAAATCCTCGACGTTCCAGGTTTCCCAAACCTGACTGGAGAAGAGTTGACTAACCGTCTAATCGAGCAATTAAATGGCTTTGATACCCCTATTCATCTCAACGAAACGGTTCTTGAGATTGAAAAACAAGAAGAAGGATTTGTCATCACAACTTCTAAAGGAAGTCACCTGTCTAAAACAGTTATCATTGCTATGGGTGGCGGCGCCTTCAAACCACGTCCTCTGGAACTAGAAGGCGTTGAGGATTATGAAAATATCCACTACCACGTTTCCAACATCCATCAATATGCGGGTAAGAACGTGACGATTCTGGGTGGTGGGGACTCAGCTGTTGATTGGGCTTTGGCTTTTGAAAAAATTGCACCAACTACCCTTGTTCACCGCAGAGATAATTTCCGTGCCTTAGAGCACAGTGTCCAAGCCTTGCAGGAATCTTCTGTGACCATCAAGACACCATTTGTCCCTAGCCAACTCCTTGGAGATGGAAAAACGCTCAATAAACTTGAAATCACAAAAGTCAAATCTGATGAAACAGAAACGATTGACTTAGATCACCTCTTTGTCAACTATGGTTTCAAATCTTCTGTCGGTAACCTTAAAAACTGGGGTCTGGACCTCAACCGCCACAAGATTATTGTCAACAGCAAACAGGAATCTAGCCAAGCAGGTATCTATGCTATCGGTGACTGCTGCTACTATGACGGAAAAATTGACCTGATTGCGACAGGCCTCGGAGAAGCTCCAACCGCTGTCAATAATGCTATCAACTACATCGACCCTGAGCAAAAAGTACAACCAAAACACTCTACTAGTTTATAAGAAAAGAGCCACGAGTCACATAGGATTCGTGGTTTTATATTTCATCGGCTAACTTGTTAGATCATATCTTTCCCTTCTTCTAGCACAAATAAAAATGCCTATCAAACTGATAAATCATGTGATATAATAGAAACGGCACATCTGCCTTAGAAGGGAGGTGGAGCCTATGGTAGATTACATCTTCACAAATATTATTCTACCCTTGGTGATCGGTATCGTCCTGATAGTCATCGAAAAATGGCTAAACAAGAAATAGCGACCAACCCACCTTTCTAGCGTAGACTAGAAAAAGCCCTTGCTTTTGTGGTTATCAGCAGGGGCTTTTTTGTAGTTATGGTAGACTACATCTTCACTTCTCCACTATTATCTCACATCCATCTTCAGTTGTCAAAAGAAATCTCTGACATGCTGAATTATAAATGCGCTGTAATATTTACGGCACTTCTACACCGCCTACGAAAGAAGGTGAGATAGCCCATGATGGAATTAATACTCAAAACTATCATCGGACCAATTGTGGCCAGTGTCGTTCTTTGCTTAGTCAATATAGTAGATTGAAATAAGATGTGAATAAATCGATTAGGAAAGTCAAATTACTTTCTATAAATATTTTGGCAGCCATGACAAACTAATGTAGATTCAATCTACTATAAATGGCTAAACAAGTACAAATAGTGTCAAAAAAGACCCCAAGCTTAATGTGGAAGTTAGCTCGGGGTCTTTTCTTAGTCCATGATATAGAACTAGTACTCAATTCCTCTTTATTATCTCACATACTCTATTCAATTGTCAAGAAACAGATTGATATTTTGTAAGTTAACAATATCAGGACATTAGAAAAATAGAATCAACTAATCGCACTGATAATTCAAGGGGGTGCTTTATATCGTTATAATTCATCGGCTATCTTGTTTATTTTTCTGAGTCTGTGATTGACACCACTTTTGGTCAGAGGGGTGCTGAGGCTATCAGCTAACTGCTGAATAGAATAGTCTGGGTGTTGAATCCGCAACTGCGCTACCTCCTGCAAATCCACTGGCAGATTTTCTAGGCCCATAATATCTTTGATTTTGCTGATATTGTTGATGGTCTTCATACTGGCAGAAACTGTCCGAGCGATATTGGCTGTTTCGGCATTGTTGGCCCGATTGAGATCGTTACGGGTTTCTCGCAAAATCTTAACCCGCTCAAAATCATCACGCGCCTGCATGGCTCCAATGACTATCAAGAAGTCCATAATATCTTCGGCTCGCTGGAGATAAGTCACAGCTCCCTTCTTTCGCTCAAGCACCTTGGCATCCAGCAAAAACTGCTGGAGAAGGGAGGCAATCCCTTGCGCGTGGTCCAGATAAACAGAACTGATTTCCAACTGGTACTTGCCTGACTCAGGGTCACGAATGCTTCCATTTGCCAAAAAAGCACCACAGAGATAGGCACGGCCTGCTTCCTCGTCTGATAAAATCGCCCCATCAATACCTGTTTCCAGGCCAAAAAAGGAATCTGCCAAGTGCAAATCACTCAACAAGTCCTGCACCTTTTCATCTGTAAAAACGGTATAGACCCGATTCTTACGAAGATTGCTCCGTTGGTGGTGTCGGATTTCCGATTTGATTTCGTAGAAATGGAGAAAGGACTCATAGAGGTGACGAGCCAGCTTGGCATTTTCTGTCACGACAGACAAGGTCAAGCCCGAAGTTGAGAGACCGATACTACCAGACATCTTGATAATGGCAGATAATTCATGCCGGCTCAGATGGTGTTGACCTAAGATTTCTTCTTTTACTGCTACTGTGAAACTCATTTTCTCACCTGTATAATCCGCATCAATTCGTCCACAAGCAAATCCCCATCGTGGAAGGCACCACCATTTTCCAGACGAAGAAAGTTAGATGAAATCACACGCGGAACTTGCTTATTAAGACCAGCAAAATCGTGTTCCACCTGCACTAAGTATTCATCAAATCGATTGGAATTCATGTATTCCTGAGGCACTTTTTCAATATTCACCAAGACAGTGTCGATAAAAGGTCGACCAAGGTGACAATGCAAGACCTCCACGTGGTCACTATCTGTAAAGTGTTCCGTCTCCCCACGTTGGGTCATGATATTGCAGACATAGGCGATTTCTGCCTTGGTTTCCAAAAGCGCCTGACCTATTTCCTTAATCACGATATTAGGTAAAATCGAGGTAAAGAGGGAACCAGGTCCTAGGACAATCATGTCACTTTCAAGAATGGTCTGCACTACTCGACGACTAGCCAGAGGCGTATCATCGTTGAGGGTATTGGTCACATAGACATGGTCAATCATGCCTGGATGGTCTGCAATATGGCTCTCTCCAGCCACTTCTGTCCCATCCTGGAAGACTGCATGCAGGGTCAAAGGATGGTCACTGGAAGGATAAATCTTCCCAGTCGTATGGAAAAATTTGCTCAATAACTGCATGGCATTATAGGTCGAACCCTGCATTTCTGACAGACCAGCAATGATGAGATTGCCCAATGGGTGCCCAGCAAAGGCTCCTGCATCCTCAGAGAAGCGATACTGAAAGACCTTTTCATAAAATTTTGGCATATCTGACATGGCTACAAGGACATTGCGGAGATCGCCTGGCGGTGTCAATTGCTGCATATTTTTTCGGAGTTCACCTGAAGAACCGCCATCATCTGCCACCGTTACGATAGCTGCGATTTCCACATCTTTTTCACGCAGACTTTTTAGAATGACGGGGATCCCAGTCCCTCCACCAATCACCGTTATCTTTGGTTTTCTCATGAACGGTTTACCGTTTCCTTTCTTCGGTCTTTGTCACGATGCCCTTCATTGACAGGCCAATTCTTGGATAAGTCCTGCGCCAAGCGTTTGGCAAAGGCCACACTACGGTGTTGTCCCCCTGTACAACCCATGGCAATGGTCAAAACGGACTTACCTTCCTTTTGGTAACTTGGCAAAATCGGCTCAATCAAGGCCAACAAATGTTGATAGAAGTCTTCTGACTCAGGATGATTCATGACATAGTCATAAACTGGTTCATCTACACCCGTTTGGTTTCTCAGTTCTGGAAGATAATATGGATTTGGCAAAAAGCGCACATCAAAGACTAAATCTGCATCAATCGGGATTCCATATTTAAAGCCAAAAGACATGACTTCGATACGGAAAGACTGGGCTTGTTCTTGATCTGAAAACTGCTCTGCAAGGGTTTTACGCAGTTCACGAGGAGTAAGTTCAGTTGTATCCACCACATTTTGGCTCATATTTTTCAAAGGTGCCAAGAGTTCACGTTCCAGCTTAATTCCATCTAAAATACGACCGTCTGCTGCTAATGGATGACTTCGTCTGGTTTCCTTGTAGCGCGCGACCAATTCCTTATCTGCTGCGTCCAAGAAGAGGATTTTAAAGTCCAGTTCTTCCTTGTTTTCCAACTCATCCAAAACAGTTTGAATTTCTGAAAAGAAAGAACGGCTGCGCATATCCACCACCAAGGCCAACTTATGGTCGTCTTCCTTTGTTTCCACCAACTGCAAAAACTTAGGCAAGAGAGCTGGTGGCATATTATCAATGGTAAAATAACCTAGATCCTCGAAGGACTGAATGGCTACAGTTTTTCCCGCACCACTCATCCCTGTCACAATCACCAAGTGAAGTTGTTTCTTTGTCATCTTTTTCTCCTTATATCAAAAGAAGTTTGGCAACACCAAACTTCAACTAGTTTATCCAATCTCTGCGATGACTTCAATTTCGACTTTTACATCACGAGGAAGACGAGCTACCTCTACTGCTGAACGAGCTGGAAATTCCTCTTTAAAGGCCGTTTGGTAAACCTCGTTAAAAGGAACAAAGTCGTTCATATCGCTCAAGAAACAAGTTGTTTTGACAACATGGTCAAAGTCAGTTCCTGCCTCTGCCAAAATAGCACCGATGTTTTTCAAGACTTGTTCTGTCTGTTCTTGGATAGTCTCTCCTACGATTTCCCCAGTTTCAGGAGATAGGGGAACTTGACCGCTAGCAAACAGAAGATTGCCAACGATTTTTCCTTGAACATATGGTCCGATAGCCTTTGGAGCTTTGTCTGTATGAATTGTTTTTGCCATTTCTTTACCTCATAATTTTTCTAAAATTGCATCCCAAGCCTCATCCATCCCTGCCTTGCTGACAGATGAAAAGAGGATAAAGTCGTCACTTGGGTCAAAGTTTAATTTCTTTTTGATTGCTGATTCGTGCTTGTTCCATTTACCACGAGGAATCTTGTCCGCCTTGGTCGCCACAATGATGACTGGAATCTCATAATACTTGAGAAATTCGTACATCTGCACATCATCTGCTGACGGGTCATGACGAAGGTCAACTAGACTGACCACTGCACGGAGATTTTCCCGAGTCGTTAGGTATTCCTCAATCATGCGCCCCCACTTTTCACGTTCCTTTTTAGAAACACGGGCATAGCCATAACCAGGCACATCCACAAAGCGCATCTTGTCATCAATGTTAAAGAAGTTGAGAAGCTGGGTTTTACCAGGTTTACCTGATGTTCGGGCTAGATTCTTACGATTCAGCATGGTGTTGATAAAGCTAGACTTGCCAACATTTGAACGCCCTGCAAGAGCGATTTCTGGCAGTTCATCCTGCGGATAGTGGGACTTATTGGCCGCACTGAGCAAGATTTCTGCATTGTGTGTATTAAGTTCCATAGTCACCTCTAGGCTGTTTCCAAGATTGGTTTATCCGTTCCATCGACAGCTTCTTTTGTGATGCGAACCAATTTCACATTTTCCTGACTCGGTACTTCAAACATGACGTCTAGCATGGTTTCTTCAATAATCGAGCGAAGACCACGCGCACCCGTTTTACGTTCAATGGCCTTATTGGCAATCTCTTGAAGGGCTTCGTCGTCAAATTCCAACTCGACATCATCATAAGATAGCAAGGTTTGGTACTGTTTGACCAAGGCATTTCTTGGCTCTTTCAAGATACGAACCAAATCATCTACTGTCAATTGCTCAAGAGCTGCAAAGACAGGCAGACGTCCAATCAACTCTGGGATAATACCAAATTTTTGAATATCTTCTGCAATGATTTCTTGCATGTAGGAGCTGTTTTCGTCAATCGCCTTATTATTTTGACCAAATCCGATGACTTTTTCACCCAGACGTTGTTTGACGATTTCTTCAATGCCATCAAAGGCACCACCCACGATGAAGAGGATATTTTTAGTATCCACTTGAATCATCTCTTGTTGTGGATGCTTGCGTCCACCTTGGGGCGGTACGCTTGCGACGGTTCCCTCGATAATCTTAAGGAGGGCTTGTTGCACCCCTTCACCAGAAACATCACGTGTGATCGACACGTTCTCGCTCTTCTTAGCAATCTTGTCAATTTCATCCACATAGATAATGCCACGCTCTGCACGTTCAATGTTAAAGTCAGCAGCCTGCAGGAGTTTGAGGAGGATATTTTCCACATCCTCACCCACATAACCAGCCTCAGTAAGAGCTGTCGCATCTGCGATCGCAAAAGGCACATTCAAGCTCTTAGCCAAGGTCTGGGCAAGGAAAGTTTTCCCCGAACCAGTTGGGCCAATCATCAAGATGTTTGACTTTTGTAAATCCACATCTTCTGACTCTTCACGCGTATCGTGGAAATTGATGCGTTTGTAGTGGTTGTATACTGCTACTGCTAAAGCACGTTTGGCACGATCTTGACCGATTACATAGTGGTTCAAGATATGGAGGAGTTCGATTGGTTTTGGAACTTCAGACAAGTCTGCCAAGACTTCTTCCGCCAACTCTTCACGAATGATTTCCTGAGCTAACTCCACACATTCATTACAAATAAAGGCGTTGTTCCCAGCGATTATTTTTTGTACTTCTTCTTGGCTTTTGCCACAAAATGAGCAATAAACCATCATATCATTATTCCTAGTTGTAGGCATGATTTCCTTCCGTTCTATTCTATACTGTCATTCTATCTAAAATAAGGTCATGTAAAAAGCATGGATACTATTGACCAAATTGGTAAATGCATTTAACCAGAGCAGGACAGAAAGTCCATAGCGCTTTTTACGAAAAGCCTGTGCCCCTGCAAGCAAGCAGACCAAACACAGCATGGCTGTGAAAAAACCAAATATACTACGTTCCATTAGACTTCCTTTCTCTTGCGGTATTGGATGGTAAAATCATAAGGATTTTTCTCATCTTTGGTATAGGATTTGCTTGAAACCGTCTCAAAAATAGACAGGTCAAACTCTTCAGGGAAATAGGTATCTCCTTCCACCCGAGCATGAATGTGAGTCACAATCACTTCGTCAAGGTAGGGTTCAAAAGCTTGAAAAATTTGCTTTCCACCTAAAATATAAAGATTCTTATCTTGAGCCTGATACCAGTCCAAGACAGACTGAACATCATAAAAAGTAGCAACCCCGTCTATCTTTTCTTCAGAATTACGCGTCAAAATCAAGGTTTCCCGTTTGGGAAGCAAGCGACGCCCCATTCCATCAAAGGTCACACGCCCCATCAAGATAGCATGATTCAGAGTTGTTTCTTTGAAGTGTTGCAGTTCTGCTGGTAAATGCCAAGGCAGACGATTTCCCTTACCAATCACACCCTCTTCATCCTGGGCCCAAATAGCTACGATTTTCTTAGTCATGCTTCCATCCTTTTCACTGATAGTACTATTTTATCAAAAAACTCAAAAAAAGACTGGTTTGGAATAGCTTACAGAATAGAAAAAAATCTGTAAGAGGCATCCTACAGATTTTTATATGATTATTCTATTTCTTACAAACCAGGTGCTTGTCCAAGTTCTGCGGCAAGCATCCAGATTGTTTTATCAGTTTCAGTTTTAGCATCTGTAAAGATACCGTTTGTCACATCGTCACCTTCTTCATCAGTAACATCCAAACCTTTTTGGAAGAGTTCTGACAAGTAACGGTAGATAGCAAGGACACGTTCCAAGCTTTCTTCAACATTACGGTATTCACCAGCTTCTTCTTCGATTTCACTGTTTTGAAGGAATTCTGTCAATGTAGAGAATGGGCTACCACCAAGTGTAATCAAGCGTTCGCTGATTTCATCCAATTGACCATCAAGAGCTTCCATATACTCATCCATTTTTGGATGCCATACAAGGAAACCACGACCACGCATGTACCAGTGTACTTGGTGCAAAGCCACATGGGCCACATACAAATCAGCAACAGCTTGGTTCAATACTTCCTTTGTTTTTGCCAATGCTACTGGCGCTGCTTTTGTCAATGATGTTACGTCTTTTACTGCTTCTTTTTTCAATTCTACCATTTTATTTTACCTCATTCATTATTATTTGTAACCACTTCTTAATGATTACTACCTTAGTATACTACTAAGGAAAACCAATAGCAAGCCAAATGACTCACATGAGAAAAGTTGCAATAGACTGATAATTTAAGAATTTTTTAGAATGAAATCCAGTCACTTTCAAACTCTCTTAACAGAGATAAAATAAAGAAAAGAGCATACAATTTGTAGGCTCTTTTCTAAGTTTTACATCTTAATACCAGACGCTAACATCAACATGACCCCGAATCCCTTTAAGAGAGTCAGATGAAGTATATTGCCATCCTTTTTCTCCTGAATAATGAGGATTGTTCCAATCAAGCGCATCCGTATAGGCAGCAACCCAGTTTACATGTTGTAAAATATTTGGATGATTCAAACGAGTTTGCAAAAGTTGACGATAGCTATAAACTTTCACGTTTTGATAACCAGCATGCTTCATGGTTTCCATATACTTATTGATAATTTTAACCCAAGTAGTTGTATCTGTCGGTGCTTTCTTAGATTTATTTTCATATTCCCAATTTTCAACATCATAGTAGATTGGATAAGACAAGTTCATTTTATATTTCTTCAAAAGTTCAATGGTCTGTTTAGCATCATTCTCAGCATCTGTTTCATTTTCTGCATAGGTATAAAGATAAACACCGTAAGGAATTCCAAGACGATTTAACTCCTTGATATTATGAGCCAATTCCTTGTCCTCAGTTCCACTATAGCCCAAACGAACAATGACTCCATCTACTCCATTATCATCGATGACTTTTTTCCAGTCACTGATACGACCATTGTGTTCACTGACATCAATAACCTTCTTAGCACGGTCAGTTCCGACCTGTTCTTCACGATGGTTAAAGAAATAACGGTGTCCATTTCGATAAACCCAACCAACATTCAAGGCTTTCTTTTCTTTCAGTTCCCCTGAATCAGCAAAAGTATAACGAGTATCGTCCATAATTAACTCACCTGTTGCCATAGCACCACTTTCAGTAAGATAGTAGTCCCCATGCCACTCATCTTGAGCCATGTAACCCCACTTCTTGAAGTAATACCACTTGCCGTCAATCTTTTGCCACTGTTCATTAGCATAAGAACCATCCGCCTTAAGGTAGAAATAAGAAGAATAAGCTGGGTCATAAAGCCATTCATTTTGCATCATGGCACCTTGACCATTCAAGAAATAATTTCCTTGCCACTGACTTTTAGCCATATAGCCCCATTTCTTGAAATAGTACCATTTGCCATTGATTTTCTGCCATTCTTGATTTGCATAAGAACCGTCTGCCTTGAGGTAAAACCAACTCTTATAATGGTTATCGTAAACCCATTCATTCTTAGCCATGTAACCACCTGCTTTGAGGTAGTAGTTTCCATGCCATTCTTTTTGAGCATAACGACCATCTGCTTTTATATAGAACCAAGCCTTGTAGCTAGTATCGAAGATCCACTCACTCTTAGCTTTTGAACCATCTGCTTTTACATAGAAGTCACCTTCCCAATGTGCTGATGTTGAAGTTGGTTTACTTTCTTCTTTCTGACTACTAGCTCGCGTCTCTTTGACTTCTTCCTTTTTCTCTGGACGCTGACTAGAAGAAGTCTCAACCTTTTTCTCTTCTTCTTTTTGACTTGTAGTCGTTTCTAATTTCTTTTCTTCTACCTTACTAGAAGAAGCTTGAACACTGCTTTCTTCCGAAGATGCTTTCGCTTCAGCTTCATTTGCAGCCACCTGATTAACTATCAATCCAAGCAAAAAGGCACTTGCTAATCCAATTTTTCCAATCCTTGTTTTCAATCTTTCCTCCCTTATAAAAAATGGAACAGACATCTGAATGCTGTTCCACCTAGCTTTTGCTACTTACTAATTATTTTACAAAGTCAAGCAATGCCAAGAAGCTTTCAGCTTCAAGTGACGCACCACCAACAAGGGCACCGTCAACGTCTGGGCAAGCCATGTATGAAGCAACGTTTTCAGGTTTAACAGAACCACCGTATTGAACACGAACTTTGTCTGCAACTTCTTGACCAAAGTCAGCAGCTACAACGTCACGAACAACTTTACACATTTTTTGTGCGTCGTCTTGTGAAGCTGATTTACCAGTACCGATAGCCCAGATTGGCTCGTAAGCGATAACTGATGCCGCAACTTGTTCAGCAGTCAATCCAGCCAATGCAGCAGATACTTGAGCACCTACGAATTCAGCAGCTTTACCAGCTTCGTAAGTTTCAAGTGACTCACCACAACAGATGATTGGAAGCATACCGTTCGCAAAGATTGCTTTTGCTTTTTTGTTGATATCTTCGTCAGTTTCATGGAAGTAGTCACGGCGTTCTGAGTGACCGATAACAACGTAGTCAGTACCGATTTCTTTCAAAACTTGTGGGCTTGTTTCACCAGTGAAAGCACCTGCATTTTCAAAGTAGCAGTTTTGAGCAGCAACTTTAAGGTTTGAACCTTTAGCAGCAACAAGAACAGTTGTCAAATCAAGAGCTGGAGCAGCGATACCTGCTTCAACAAGATCTGATGAAGGAAGTTTTGATGCTACTGCTTCAACAAATGCTTTAGCTTCTTCTGGATTTTTGTTCATTTTCCAGTTACCAGCGATAAATGGTTTACGTGACATTTCACATACCTCTTTTTTCAATTTATTTTCTATTTATTTTATCACAATTAGACACAGCTTGCAAATCTTACTCGGATTTCAAGCCTGCTTGCATGGATTAATCCTTCCAAAGATCCATGGCATTTCTAAAATCTGCAGATACCTGTGTCAACTGAGGATTGCTTGCTTCTCTCTCTGCCCGTTTAGCCTCGATTTGAGCCACACTTTTGATACCTTCATGGCGCCAATTTCTCAAAATGGCCTGAATGTACTTCCAGTTTGGTTTCCCATTCAAAACCGCTTCACGAAGAGCCTCCTTAATCAAGTCAGCACTGGTTCCATCTTCCTTTAGTGTCTTGGTCAAATCCTCAATCTCAAAAGGGGTCAACAAGCGTCCCAATTCCTTCTGGAAGGTTTCCACCAAATCCTTGAGCTGATTTTGAGGTGTCAACTGGTCTGAACTCGAATGAGCGACTCCAAGCAAATCATCCAAACGTTCCAAAGCCAAACTAGCATCAAAAAGCAATTCGATTTCACCATTTAATTCGATAGTACGGTACTGAAGCAGTCCCCTCTCTGTCAGATTGGAAATAGCCTGATTGACATCCGAAATTTCCTTGCCAATCCTGTCAGCAATCTGACTTGGCGACATTTCTTCTAATCCTGTCGTATTTTGCAAATAGAAAAATTGCCAGACCAGAAAATCGTCGCTAGAAGGAAAGAGTTCCTTAAAATGCAAGAGCAGGGCACTCGGTAAAACCAAGTTCCCTGATTTAAAAGCGTCTAAATATGTCATAATTCCTCTTATAAATACCCGAATGCAGATGCATCATCTTCTATTTTTCTCCAGTCAAAAGGGGTTTCCTGATAGACCGCATAATTCACCCAGTTACTGAAAAAGAGGGCTGCTGATGAAGACCAACACAAACAAGGGGTCTGGTTGACATCATCATCCTTAAAGTAATTTTCTGGAATATGTGGATCTAAACCTGCATCACGATCTCGGAAATACTCTTTTGCCAAGGTATCACGGTCATATTCCAAATGCCCAAAACTATAAATTTCTCGTAAATCACGACTAGCCAAAATCGAAACCCCAACCTGAGGACCCTCTGATAAAATCTCGAGATTAGTTTTGTTTAAGACCTCTTCCTTAGAAATCTCCGTGTGCCGTGAATGAGGGGAAACGTAGCTATCATCAAAGCCTCTAAAAAGAAGGTGACCCTCTTTTAGGGTGTCTTGAGGATAAATACCTGATAGCTTACTGTCCATCTGGTATTTTTCCACTCCATAGCGCAGATAAAGCCCAGCCTGAGCCCCCCAACAGATATGAAGGGTCGAATAGACATGGGTCTTGGACCACTCAAGCACCTGACTGAATTCCTCCCAATAGTCCACTTCCTCAAATGGTAAATGCTCAATCGGAGCCCCTGTGATAATCATCCCATCAAAATACTCGTCCTTGACTTCAGGAAAAGTTTTATAAAAAGTCTCCATATGCTCTGCACGAGTCGTCTTGGAACGGTGGCTCTCCATATAGAGAAAGTCTATGTCCAATTGCAAAGGAGTATTTGCTAAATGCCGTAACAACTGGGTCTCTGTGACCACTTTTTTGGGCATTAGGTTTAAAATCAAAATTTTCAAGGGACGGATATCTTGGTGGGCCGCACGTTGATCATCCATGACAAAGATATTCTCTGTCCGTAAAATCTCAACAGCTGGCAATTTTTTATCAATTCTAATCGGCATAACCTTCTCCTAACTGTACTCTTTTAGAAATAATTGAATGTGTTTGAAGTCAAATCTCAAACACTTAGTCCTTTTATTATACTGCAAGAAGATATAGTTTTCAATTATACTTTTTCTCTAACTAGCTATAGTCTATTTTTATATCCTAATGTAGAGAAAACAGCCCTAGGGACTGTTTTTCATTAATAATGCATGAGAACTTTGTAATCGTAGTCACCGATTTTTTCACGGCCGTTCAATTCATCCAATTCAACAAGGAAAGCACAACCTGCTACAACACCACCAAGTTTTTCAATCATCTCGATAGTTGCCTTAACAGTTCCACCTGTTGCCAAGAGGTCATCCACGATAAGAACTCGTTGACCTGGCTTGATGGCGTCAGCATGCATAGTCAAGGTATCAACACCGTATTCTTTTTCGTAGTCAGCAGAAATAACTTCGCGTGGCAATTTACCTGGTTTACGAACAGGTGCAAAACCAATTCCCAACTCAAAGGCAACTGGACAGCCCACGATAAAACCACGAGCCTCAGGTCCCACGATCATGTCGATTTTCTTGTCAGTAGCATACTGAACGATTTCACGAACAGCGTAGCTATAAGCATTTCCATCAGCCATCAAAGGACTGATATCTCGGAAGGTAATTCCTTCCTTCGGATAATTTTCAATTGTTGCAATGTAATCTTTTAAATTCATCTTTTTCTTTCTTTCAAAGTTTTTTACTCTCTATTATAGCATATTTTCACCAAAAGAAGAAACTATAACCATTATTTCCTCTCTGAGAGCCTGATTTCTATTACCACTTTGTAACTCTGGTAACAACAGCAAAAAGCTGACGAATCATCGATTCATCAGCTTTAAGGATAATCTGTTCATTCCAAACAAATCATGTCAATTAGAAAGATTAGTCTTCTTTCTTCTTGCGGGCTACAAGACCGAATCCACTCAATACTCCAAGAAGTCCAAGTGCTGCTAGGCTTGCATTGTCTTCTGTACCAGTATTTGGCAATTCGCGTTTACCTTCAGCTTCTTTCACTGCTGTTGGCTGTACTGGAGTTGCTGGTACCTCTGGTTTAGCTGGCTGTTCAGGCATTGCTGGAGTTGCTGGCTCTACCGGTTGCACTGGTTTTTGAGATTGAATCTTACGGTAAACATTGCGAACATTTCCATTTGCATCTGTTTCCGTACGGACTAGTTCATAATTTTCTAATGGTTTACCTGGATGTGAACCATTTTCATCAGGAATAATTAATACTCCGTTTTCATCCACAAATGTAGTGATCACTTTGTATTCAAATGGAGTTGGAGTAGGAGTAGGTGTTGGCGTTGGTGCTACCACTCTTTCGTAGATGTGTTCTGTATCACCATTTGGTAATTTCTTAGTCTCTACGAAGCGGTATTCTGGAATGTCTTTCTTATCAACTGTTCCTGGCTCACTTGGATATTTAGGAATTTCATTTCCTTCTTTATCCTTGAATGATGTCTTAACTTTTTCGTAGATGTGTTCTGTATCACCATTTGGTAATTTCTTAGTCTCTACGAAGCGGTATTCTGGAATGTCTTTCTTATCGACTGTTCCTGGTTCACTTGGATATTTAGGAATTTCATTTCCTTCTTTATCCTTGAATGATGTCTTAACTTTTTCGTAGATGTGTTCTGTATCACCATTTGGTAATTTCTTAGTCTCTACGAAGCGGTATTCTGGAATGTCTTTCTTATCGACTGTTCCTGGTTCACTTGGATATTTAGGAATTTCATTTCCTTCTTTATCCTTGAATGATGTCTTAACTTTTTCGTAGATGTGTTCTGTATCACCATTTGGTAATTTCTTAGTCTCTACGAAGCGGTATTCTGGAATGTCTTTCTTATCGACTGTTCCTGGTTCACTTGGATATTTAGGAATTTCATTTCCTTCTTTATCCTTGAATGATGTCTTAACTTTTTCGTAGATGTGTTCTGTATCACCATTTGGTAATTTCTTAGTCTCTACGAAGCGGTATTCTGGAATGTCTTTCTTATCAACTGTTCCTGGTTCACTTGGATATTTAGGAATTTCATTTCCTTCTTTATCCTTGAATGATGTCTTAACTTTTTCGTAGATGTGTTTTATATTTCCTTTTTCATCGATTTCAGTTTTAACAACATTATAGCCTGGAATTTTTTCTGAAGGTTTAGCACCATCTTTAGATGGAAGTAAATCTGTTTCTTTGCCATCTTTTTCGATAACTACATATCTAGTATCTGGGCGAACTGTTGGAGTATATTTAGCTGTTACTGGCGTTCCGTTCTTGTCAACACGTTTAACCGTTACTCCTGTAGCTTTTCCTACAAAGTTTGGTTCTGGCGTAAACGTTACTTTTCCATTCTCATCGATTGTGTACGTTCCTTCTCCTGAAACTGTCTTCGTTGTTGTTTCATCATCGAATTTTGGTTTTACAGCTTCATCAATTTCTACTGGTACTTCTTTTCCATTAAGTGTTACTTTTCCACCTGTAAATGTTGGTGTTCCTTCTTGAGATTGTCCTTTTGGACCTTCTGATTCTGCATCTTTAGAAGTTGGTGACACTGGGATTACTACTGGTGTGTATTTAGCTGTTACTGGTGTTCCGTTCGTATCAACACGTTTAACTGTTACTCCTGTAGCTTGTCCTGTGAATTTCGGTTCAGGTTTGAATGTTACTTTTCCAGTTTCGTCGATTGTGTATGTTCCTTCTCCTGAAACTGTCTTCGTTGTTGTTTCATCATCGAATTTTGGTTTTACAGCTTCATCGATTTTAACAGTTTTTTCTTGACCATTAATCGTTACTTTTCCACCTGTAAATGTTGGTGTTCCTTCTTGAGTTACACCTTGTACATTTGTTGTTACGACGTCTGAACTTGTTGGTGTTGCTGGTTTTACAACTGGTGTGTACTTAGCTGTTACTGGTGTTCCATTTGTATCAACACGGCGTACATCAATTCCTGCAGTTTTACCTGTGAATGTTTTTTCTGGTGTGAATGTTACTTTTCCATTCTCATCAATTGTGTACGTGCCTTCATTTGGTACTGTAACAGATTTTTCATCTGTTGGTTGTTTAGTAGCTGGATCTACTAATTTCGCTGGTACCTTGTTATCTAATGGAACTTCTACTTCTGTACCGTTAACAGTTGCTTTTCCTGTTGTGAATACTGGAGTTCCTTCTTGAGTTGCCCCTTGAACATCTTCTGTTACAGCGTCTGTTCCTGTTGGTGTTGCAGGTTTTACAGTTGGTGTGTACTTAGCTGTTGCTGGTGTTCCATTCGCATCTTTTGCTTGAACTTTCGCTGGTACTGGGGTACCTACGAAGTCTTTGTTCGGTGTGAATGTTACTTTACCTGTTGTTGGTTCGATAGTGTATGTACCAACTGTGTTTCCTTTAGCGTCTTTTGCTGGAATTGATGTTTCCTCAATTGGGTTTCCAGTCGCTGGATCAACTAATTTAGCAGGTTGAGTCGCATCAATCTTCATAGGGATTTTGTCATCACCTGGTGTAAAGGTTGGTGTTCCTTCTTGAGGTTGTCCTTGCACACCTTCAGATGTTGCTGGTGTTCCTGTTGGAGCTACTGGAGTAATGTTTGGAGTGTAAGTTGTTGTTACTGGAGTTCCATTTGTATCTTTAGCTTGGATCGTAACTGGTTTAACAGCACCTGAATATGCTTTGTTCGTTGGTGTTAATACTACAGTTGGCTTACCATCTACAACATTAAGTGTATAAGTACCAATTTCTTCTCCTGCTGGGTTCTTAGCTGGTACTGATGGAGCTGGCTGTCCATTTTCACCTAATAGTTTAAATGATGTTGAATCAATAGCTACTGATTTTTCAGTTCCATTAACGTTTGTCTTACCTGGTACAAATGTTACTTCTTTAGATTGTACAGCACCTTGTACATCTGTTGATGTAGCTGGATCTGCTGTCGGTGCTACACCTACGATATGTGGTGTATAAGTTGTTTTAACAGTTGAGCCATTTACATCTTCCGCTTGTACATTTGCTGGTAATACTTTACCTGTGTAAGTTTTATCAGTCGGTGTGAATGTTACTGTATTTGTTGCTGGGTCGATTGAGTAAGTTCCTACTTGAGTAACTCCATCCTCTTTATAAGCTGGTACTGTCGCTTCAGTCGGTACACTTCCATCAGCATTTAATAATTTAGCTGAACCTTCTTTAATTGCTACTGATTTTTCTACACCTTCGATTGTCGCTTTACCTGGTGCAAATGTTACAGTTCCAGATTGTGCTTCACCTTGGATATTTGATGATTCTGCTGGTGTAGCAGTTGGTTTAACTCCTACGATTGATGGAGTATATTTAGTTTCAACTTTAGTACCGTTGTTATCTTCTGCTTGAACTTTTGCAGGGACAACTGGACCTACATAAGCTTTATTCGTTGGTGTAAAGGTTACAACACCTGTTGTCGCATCTACTGTGTATTCCCCAACTTTGTTTCCATTTGGATCTAAGGCTGGTACTGCCCCTTGAGCTTCAGTTCCATTAGCATTTAGTAATTTAACTGAACCTGCTTTAATTGGTACTTCTGCATCTCCTTCTGTGAATGTAGGTTTTCCTGTTTGAGTTTCACCTTGGAGTCCTGTTGAAGTAGCTGGCTCTGCTGTTGGTTTTACTGGTGTTACTTCTGGTGTGTAGGTTGTTGTTGCAGTTGAAGTTACCTTAGCTCCTGTTTTATCAACTCCGACTGGTGCTGTTAGTGATACTCCAATTCCTTTTGCTTTACCTGTAAATGTTGGAAGTGGTTGGAATGTTACTTCACCAGTTTCAGGATTAATTGTATAAGTTCCCTCTCCATCTACAGTTACAGTTTTAGCATCTGTAGGCACTTTTGTTACTGGATCGATGAGTTTTGCAGGACTAGTCGTACTTGGTGTAATAACCGCTTCATTATCTGTTCCTGCATCAGTTTTGAATACTGGAGTTTCCTTTTGAGCTTTACCTTGCACATCTTTAGAAGTTTTTGGCTCTGCAGTGATTTCTTTTGGTGTTACTGTTGGAATGTAGACAGCATCCATCGTTTTCTTAGTAGTTGTATGCGTACCATCATTGATGTTTTCAAGTTGGTTTTGATCTGTTAATGCAGTCCATCCAGTAGATGCGCCATTTGAGTCTACAGCACGTAGTACGATACCATCAGCTTTACCTACAAAGTTAGCTTCTGGAGTGAAGGTTACTTTATCTTCTGTTACTGTGTATGTACCTTGACCTGGAACTTTAAGGGTATCAACTAGGTTATCACCATCAACAATTTTAACGCCACCTTGAGCTTTTTTAGTAGTTTCAGCACTGATTACATTACTTTGTTCAGAATAGTGAATTTTACCGTATGAGTTGAATGTAGTTTTACCGTTGTTAGAACCTAGGTCAGATGCATCGTCACCTAATGGACGTGTTCTGAATTCGATACCTACTGATTGAGTTTCGCCTTGTTTACCCGTAGTTTCTTCTTTATCTCCACGTGGTGGATGAGCTACTTGGATTTGGTTGTCTTCTACTTCCCCAGAGTAAGCAATTCCTACTGGTTTTTCTACTTGAGATTTGGTTGTTGCAATACGTACACGGAAGTTAACCGCTTCTTTTGTTGTATCGATGATTTGTGTATTACGGAATTTAAGTTTTACTTTTTGATTATTTTCAGTTACTTCTACAATTTCTGAAGCTTCATCCGCATCAAATTTCCCATTTTGGTTGAAATCGATGAATCCACGAACATACGCTGTTTCTTTTGTATCTTTAAATTTTTCGTTCCCATTTACAGAAGCTGTAATATTTACTTCATATGTATCATCTGGAGCTTTTACTAATTTTACTTCTGGTTCTCCAGTATCTACATTATTATGCACGTCCGCTGGATCAATTAATTGTTTAACACCTTCATCAGGGTTATCGTTCTGGTCATCTGAGCCAATTCCTCGAACACGTTTACCAGGACCAGAGTCAATATCAGCTTTTTCAGTACCTAAGTATGGTTGTTGAATTTGTCGAATAGCTTTTGTATTCCAGTCAGTAGTTTCTGTTCTTAGGAAATGTTCTGCATCTCCATAAGATTCTGGTAGATCTCCGAAGTCAGAGAATTTAATTCCTAACATTGATGATTGTGCACCAGATGTAACGATATAAAAACCTACTTCACTAACATTTGAAGAAGATACTATCGGTGTAGCTGCTGTACTACGATTATCATTACGATATCCACCAAACACCTGAGATCCTAGTCCAGCTGTAGCTCCATCACGCGTTGCAAACATTTTGGCACTAATAGCATCTACAGTAGCTTGGTCATTCCACAACACCATATTTTTATGTCCATTTACACCATTAAAGTTTGTAAGTGGGACATACGCATTTTTGTTACTTCCATAACCTACTACAGCTGCCAAAGTCCACGGTGTACCATTGGTTGTATAAATTTCAGATTCTAATGGTCCTATATCTTCTCCAGATGTCATAACTACACCTGGTTTTACAGGTTTACCATTATATGTAGCTTCTACAGTAAACTTAACCCCTGCTGCTTGACCATTTTTAAATTGTCCAGCATCATTGGTCCCTGCTATTGTTGTTTTTTCACGCCCTGTATCAATCCCTGCTTTTCTTACATGAGTATAGTTATTCTGTGGATTTGCTCCCAGCCCTGTTATTTTATTATCAGTATTAAATTTATTTTCTTTATCTGGATTATAAGAATCTTGATATGCAGTTCCTGCCACACGATTTTTATAGACTTCAGTAGATTCAAAAGGTTTTAACTCTTTTACTGTTAATGTAACAACATATCCAGGAACAAGCGTTTTAGTAAACTTAGCACCTACTTGAAGTTGACCGTTAGGCTTTAGACCACTCCATGCTGATGTATCAGAAAAGTTTAGCCATTGAATTTGATCATTTAATTTTGTAATTTCGTCTCTATCATTCTCTATAGTTTTCACTGGTACATCTGCAAGCGTTCTATAACCGTGATCTTCTAACCATTTTGTACCTGTTTCAGTAGAGGCATCTTTAAGACCTGTTGTTTGTACTTCATCTAGGTTAACAGCAAACTTACCGTCACGGCCGATTCCTGCGTTTTTCAATTCATTGTAAACTGCGAGGATTGATTCGTTAAGGCGTTCCAATTGAGCATCTACTTGCTCTTTTGTAACACTCTTATCAGCTAGAAGAGCCTTAGTTTCAGTAAGAACCGCTTGGTTTTTAGCTACTGCTGCTGTAACTGCTGCCTTGTTTTCTTCTTTGACATCTGCCTTAGCAAGTTCAGTCTCAGCCAACTTGTTGGTTACTTCAGCTTCTGATGATACTTGTGTCAGAGTTGTTTTCGCTACTGAAAGAGCTGTTTCAGCTGGAGTTGCTTTCTTTTCAGCTTCTGCTTTAGCTGCTTCTTTTTCAGCCGCTTGTTTCTTATCGAAACCAGCAGTATTTGACTCAGTTACAACTGTGCTCAAAGCTGATACAGTTTCTGCTTGTGCATCTACATCAGCTTGGCTAGCATCTGCTTTTGCAAGAGTTGCTTTAGCTGTTGCCAATACTTCCTTAGCTGAACTTACTACTGTAGCGTCCGCATATTTAGCAGTTGAAAGTTTAGACTCCAAAGTAGCAATACTTGCTTCGAGGATAGCTTTGTTTACTTTTTTAGCTTCCTGTGCTTTAACTTCAGGTTTCGTTTCTTCAGCTTTTGTAGTTTCAGGTTTTGCTTCTGCAGTACCTTGATCAGTTTTTTCAGCTGGAGTTGTTGCTGCTACTGGAGTTTCTGCAGCTTGCACTTCCGTAGCTGATACCGCACCGTTACCTAGGAACATCAAACCAGCCGCAATTGCTACTGATGCTGCACCAAAACTATATTTACGAATACCGTAACGAATGTACTTCTCCGTTCGAAAATCTTGTTGTTGTTTGCCTTTCATTAGACTCACAACCTCCTTTAAAATATATTAGAATGTTTAGACAAATAAAGAGCCCCCCCTTAAATATTTTTGCAATATTAAGAGTATAATATCATGAGTAGGAAGTGCTCAATATTTATCAACATCTCCTTAATTATATCATTATAAAAGTTGTAATACAAGTTTTATGATTTGAAATAATTACTTTTATAAATGAAATGATTCTGATATTTTAAAAATCAACCTAGAATAATTATAACATAAAGTAATTTAAGAACATTTTTTTGATTTTTAGTTTATTTATTCTCGTTTTACATCTACATGGAATTATTTAAGGTAAATCAATAAACATTTTACAATATAGTTCGTATTTTTTATCTATCCGGATAAATATAAACTATTAACTATATTTTTATGGATTATCCAGATGTTTTCAATCAAAAAAATAATGACAAAATGAAATACTTATAAAATTTTATCAATTTAAATTTTTGCAAAGGAATTGTATAAAATGACGAGTTTAGTTAGTATCTTTATTTTGTTTGTAACTTCAACATCCAAATCTATATAATCACAGATTATTTCGTGATACTCAGTGAAAGTCAAATAGAGATTCAAAAACTAGTAGCAAACTACTTAAACTAGTGAACTGAGATTACAGTTAAAACATCTAATACTCTTCAAAAATCTCTTCAAACCGCGTCAACGTCAACTTGCCGTATGTATATGTTACTGACTTCGTCAGTTCTATCTGCAACCTCAAAGATGTACTTTGAGCTGACTTCGTCAGTTCTATCTGCAACCTCAAAACAGTGTTTTGAGCAGCCTGCGGCTAGTTTCCTAGTTTGCTTTTTGATTTTCATCGAGTATAAAATCAATCTCATAGCTTTAACAAGTAAAAAGTGTACTATAGTAGATTGAAGTCAGACTAGTACAATACAACTTCTAAAGCATTGAGAAAAACCTTAATGTACTATTCCAGAATCCATCTACTATAATGATTAGTTTTATCAATCAAAAAAGAAAGGACAAATTTCGTCCTTTCTCTATCATAGCTTTTCTTCAACCCACTACAGTTGACAAAGAGCCTCAAAAAAAACGAGCACTTTAGTACTCGTTCTATGATATAAACTACTGATTAAAGTGAGTTTACGTCAACTTTGATACCAACACCTTGAGTAGTTGTGATAGTCAAGTTTGTTACGTAAGTTCCTTTAGCTGTAGCTGGTTTTGCTTTTTGGATTGTTTCGTTGAAAGCTTTGAAGTTTTCAACCAATTTTTCAGCTTCAAATGATACTTTACCGATGATTGCTTGAACGTTACCTGCACGGTCAGCACGGTAAGTGATTTTACCACCTTTAGACTCTTCAACTGCTTTAGCAACATCCATTGTTACAGTACCAGTTTTAGGGTTTGGCATCAAGTTACGTGGTCCAAGGACACGTCCAAGACGTCCAACAAGAGCCATCATATCAGGTGTAGCGATAACTACGTCGAAGTCCAACCAACCGTCGTTGATTTTAGCAACAAGGTCATCTTCACCAACAAAGTCTGCACCAGCAGCTTTTGCTTCTTCAGCTTTTGCACCACGTGCGAAAACAAGAACGCGTGAAGTTTTACCAGTACCGTTTGGCAATACCATTGCTCCACGGATTTGTTGATCAGCTTTTTTAACGTCGATGTTCAAGTTGTAAGCAACTTCTACAGTTGCGTCAAATTTTGCAAAGTTAGTTTCTTTTGCAAGTGCTACAGCTTCTTCTACGCTGTATGCTTTTGTGCTGTCGATTTTCTCAAGAGCAGCACGAAGTTGTTTGCTTTTTTTAGCCATTTTCTATTCTCCTTGTAAGTGGTTCAATCGATTTTCATCTCCCACGTCACTCCTCGAAATGATGAAGTCTTGCGGGTTTTCAGTCTATTATTTTTCTTTTCCTACTTCGTTAAGCTTCCTTGCTGTACCCAAGTACAAGCTTTAGTCACTTGCCTAGTATGAAAAGCAACTAATAGACTGCTGTGAGATTTTCTACTGTGTTATTGATTAGTCAACAACAGTGAATCCCATAGAACGAGCAGTACCTTCGATCATACGCATTGCAGACTCAATGTTTGCTGCGTTCAAATCTGGCATCTTAGTTTCTGCAATTTCTTGTACTTGTGCACGAGTAACTGTAGCAACTTTAGTTTTGTTAGGTGTACCTGATCCTTTTTCAACACCTGCAGCTTTTTTCAAAAGAACAGCAGCTGGTGGTGTTTTAGTGATGAAAGTAAATGATTTATCTTCGTAAACTGAGATAACAACTGGAATGATCATACCAGCTTGGTCAGCTGTACGAGCGTTGAACTCTTTTGTGAATCCCATGATGTTGATACCAGCTTGACCAAGAGCAGGTCCAACCGGTGGAGCTGGTGTAGCTTTACCAGCAGGGATTTGCAATTTTACAAGTTTTTCGACTTTTTTAGCCATTTTTAAATCCTCCTTTGTGGTTTTGGCGGTAATTAAAGATTTTTACCTCCCACAAGTATGCTTTACACATACTCATCTATTATACACTATTTATTTGAAATTGCAAGAGAAAAGTTTCTTTTTTAATCGACGTAATCTCCGCCTTCAAATCCATAGTATTCTTCCAAACTGAGACCACTTGCAGCAATTTCTTTAGCTTCTTTTCCGACATAACGAAGATGCCATTCTTCAGCCATGTAGCCTGTTTCCTTTTCCTTACCTTTGAGATAACGGACAACAAATCCATAATCAGCTGCATGATCCAGGAGCCATTGGGCTGCTTTTTCTTCTGTTACTAAATCACCATCAGTCCCAATCACATCAAAGGCCAAACCAGTTTGGTGTTCACTATAGCCAGGTCGGGCAGAGTAGCGGTCAGCTGCTGCCTTCCCATCTTGGTTGACATAATCTTGATAGAGCTTGGTCTGAGTTTCATAACTTCTAAAACCACTATAATGATCACTAATTGGGAAACCTGCCTCTTGCATAGCTTTAATGAGTTTGACTAACTCAGCCTTAGCTGTTGGATTTTCCCCTGGATTATAGTCTTTCGACAAAGGATAATGTTTATTTGCTACGATGATTTCATCGTATTTCCCTTGGATACTGTAGTAATCACCTTTGTTGACCACTTCTGCTTTTTTCTGAGTAGCCCCTTGAGACTTACTTCCAACTGTTCCATCAGCTTTGGCTGTTTGTTCTGTTTTAGCTGTTCCATCTTCATTTTTTGCTTTTTCTTGTGAACAAGCTGCTAGACTCAAGGCTAGCAAGGCTGTCAAGACAAGGTATCTTTTTTTCATTTCTACTCCTTTATTTCTAATAGTTTATCTACTTCTATCGATAAACGTTTAACTAATTGTTTAATCTCATCCGGACTTGCTTGGCAGGTTTCTGCTGTCATTTCTTCAAAAGGAACCCACCAAACTGGACCACGTCCTTTGAGACCGTGACCATTCATATCACCTCTTCGTCTAGGGAAAAGATGCCAATGAAGGTGGGCATCGCCATTGCCTAGAAGTTCGATATTCATTTTCTCAGCAGCAAAGGCCTTGGCAACTGCCTCTTGGACTAGACTCATTTCCTCTAGAAAACGGAGTCTTGTCTCCTTTTTTAAATGGTGCAATTCCGTGACGTGCTCCTTAGCTAGAAAGAGACTATAGCCTGTGAAATACTGGTGATCTCCAATGACAAGATAGCCTGTTTCCAACTCTTTGACAAAGTAGGGATTTTCCCCAACTTTAATTAGCTCAATTCTCTGGCAAATAAGGCACATATTAGCCTACCAATGCGCTCTTAAGATAGGTATCAACCATACGCTCTGTTGCGACTACCGAGTCAATATGAGTGCGCTCATAAGAATGGCTAGACTCGATACCAGCACCGAGAAGGGCGTGTTTGACCTCTGCACCTGCAGACATAGCCGCTGAAGCGTCCGAACCATAAAATGGATAGATGTCCAGCTTAAATGGAATATCTTGTTCTTTCGCCAAGGCAACTAAGTGTTGACGAAAGTCATAGTGATAAGGCCCAGAAGCATCCTTGACACAAATAGACACTGTATATTCGTCTGTTTGCTGGTCATCTCCCATAGCTCCCATATCCACAGCAAGATACTCTACTACCTGAGCAGGAATGTTAGAGTTGGCACCGTGTCCCACTTCTTCAAAGACTGAAAAAGCAAAATGGGTTGTTACGGGCAATTCAATCTTCTCTTCCTTATAAATACGAAGCAGGTTAAGCAAAATCGCTGCACTGACCTTATCGTCCAAATGACGAGACTTGATAAAGCCTGTCTCTGTCACGACAGTTCGTGGGTCAAAGCTGATAAAATCACCGACCTCAATACCAAGAGCACGAGTTTCTTTTTCACTGGTTACTTTTGCGTCCAAACGCACTTCCATATTGTCCTGCGTGCGTTCTGCAGTTCCTGCATCCTTATAGACATGGCAAGAAGTTTGGTGGATGAGGATGGTTCCTGATATTTTTTCACCTGTACTAGCTACGTGAACGGTACAGTTTTCTCCTTCAATCATGTTCCAAGGAAAACCACCGATACGATCCATTTTGAGACGACCATCTGGTTTAACAGCACGGACAATAGCACCCAGCGTATCTACATGGGCAGTCACATAGCGGTGTTCTTCATCATTTTGACCTTTAATAGTCACATTGACACCACCCTTGGCTGTACGAACCGGCTGGTAACCAAAACCTTCTAGAGTCTTGACTAAATAATCCGAAATCTCACGAGTGAAGCCCGTTGGCGACGCAATAGCTGTCAGTTCTTTAATATATTCTACTGTTTGATTCATTTCTTCACCTCTTTTGCTACCTATTATAACACATTTATCATCGGATAAAAAAAGAAAATCACTCCTGTAGACTTGCTACAAAAGTGATTTTAGTGATTATTCCATTTCAAAAACATCGCTTTCTTGCTTGTTTGGTAGAACCAGTGAGAGCAAGATTCCAACGATAGCAGGCACCAACCATGGGAGAGATGCCTTAGCAAAAGGAAGAGTGTTGACAAGATTTGCAAGAAACTCAACCTTAAACGAGCTTCCTAGTACGCTTGCAATGGCAATAGCTGTAACCACAGCGATTGTCAACTGCATACCTGGTTTTGAAAGGGCAACAAATTTGTTGACAATGACAATCATAACGATGGCAATCGTGATTGGGTACAAGATAACCAGTACAGGGATTGAGTACTTGATAATCGCATCAAGACCCAAATTAGCGATGGCAAATCCAATCAAAGTAAAGGCTGTCGCATAAACCTTATAGCTGATTTGTGGGAAGCGCTCATTAAAGAACTCAGCTGTTGACACAATCAGACCAACTGTTGTTGTGAAGCAGGTTACGGTAACCATAGCTGCAAGGAAGAGTTGAGCTGTTGAGCCAAAGATTTCTTGAGTGGCTTGTGACAAGATGTAAACACCTGGTGTTCCACCCTTCATCGCTTCAGCTGGTACTGGGAAATGATTTCCAAGGAAACCTAAACCGATATAAAGAGCGCTGAAGGCAAGGGCAACAACGATACCAACAACCCAAATAGTTGAAATGTATTCTTTCTTACTTGAAAATCCAAGTTGTTTCAAGGTTTGAACTGCGATTACGCTAAAAGCAACTGAGGCAAGGGCGTCCAAGGTATTATATCCTTCTAGGAAACCTGTCCCAAAGGCAGAAGCTTGATAAGCAGCTGAAGCAGCTTGAGGACTTGTTCCACCGTATTTAATAGCTCCTAAAACAACCAAGATAACAATCAAGATTGCAAAGACTGGTGTTAAAATACGGCCGATACGGTCCAAGATTTTTGATGGATTAAGAGAGATTAAATACGCTGCCGCAAAGTACAGAACTGTAAAGACAATCAAGCCAAGTCCTTTATTTGCATCCGACAAAAGGGGGCTAATCCCTACTTCGTAAGCTGTTGTAGCAGTACGTGGGATAGCAAAGAATGGACCGATTGACAAGTAAAGAACTGAGAGGTAAAGAGTCGCAAACCAAGGCGCTATCTTTGTTGAAATCTCGTAGATATATCCTTTAGGATTTAGCGTTCCAATAATAAGGGTCAAGACGGCGATACCGACGCCTGAAAATACAAAACCTGCGATGGCAGGAAGAAAATGTTCTCCAGATAGAGCACCTAGAGAAGGCGGAAAAATCAAGTTCCCCGCACCAAAAAATATTCCAAACAGGAGTAAACCTGTTAGGGCACCTTTTTTAGCCATGAAAATCTCCTTCATATTTATAAAATACTGACCTAGTATATCATGAATAGGAGTATGAAAAAAGCTTCACGAAGTAAATATTGAATGTTTTCAAGATTCTTAAAAATGAGAATTGTCTAAAAATAAAATCCCCTACCCAGTCCACGAAAAGTAGGAGAAAATTCTAATGTTTATACTCTTCGAAAATCTCTTCAAACCACGTCAGCTTCACCTTGCCGTATGTGTAGGATACTGACTACGTCAGTTCCATCTACAACCTCAAAACAGTGTTTTGAGCAACCTGCGGCTAGCTTCCTAGTTTGCTCTTTGATTTTCATTGAGTATTAAAGTTCTTCAAAGGCCATCATGCCACCTTGGACATTGATAACCTCATAACCTTGTTCTGATAGGAATTGGCAAGCACGCGCCGATCTCATTCCAGATTTACAAATAACATAATGTAACTGATCCTTGTCCAATTGATCATAAGTGTCAGCTAATTGACTCAGAGGAAGATTCTGAGCACCTTCTAAATGAAGAGCTTCAAACTCATCCACTTCTCTCACGTCCACTAAAGAAAGTTGGTCATTTTGGTAAAGCTGGTAAAATGCGTCAAAGGTAATTTCTTTCATTCTTTTTCTCCTAATACTCTTCGAAAATCTCTTCAAACCACGTCAGCGTCGCCTTACCGTACTCAAGTACAGCTTGCGGCTAGCTTCCTAGTTTGCTTTTTGATTTTCATTGACTATAAAATAGTTTTAATTCTTTTTTTCAAATCTGGCACCACTTCTGACTCAAACCAAGGATTTTTGGCCATCCAGATTTGATTTCGCGGCGAGGGGTGAACTAGTGGAAAATAGGCTGGCAGATAGTTCTGGTAGTGTTTTACCCGTTCTGTCACCTTGCCACTGATTTTTTCCTTTAAATAGTAGGCCTGGGCATATTGGCCAATCAAGAGGGTCAACTGGATATCGGGTAATTCTTTCAAGAGCTGTGGATGCCATTTTTCTGCAAAATCTGCTCTCGGTGGTAAGTCTCCTGACTTACCATGTCCTGGAAAGTAGAAATCCATAGGCAGAACAGCAAAATATCCTGAATTGTAAAAGGTATCTTCATCCACACCTAGCCAGTCTCTCAGGCGGTCACCACTCTTATCTTTCCAATAAAGTCCTGCTTCTTGGGTTTTAAGCCCCGGTGCCTGACCGATGATATTGATGCGAGCAGTCTTTGGTGCTGCAAAGAGAGGCTCAATGCCACGCTCTGTATAGGTAGCATTCTGCGGATCTGCCATAATAGCCTGCTTGATTCTTTCAATTTGAGACATCTACTTTCCCTCCAAAAAGAAGTCTAAGCATACAATCTCAGACTTCTATCGTTTTATTTGATCAATTCGTAAATAGCTTCGGCATAGATTGCTGCTGCTCGGAAAAGATCATCCAAGGCGATAAATTCATTAGCTTGGTGCATGGTGTCAATTGAGTCTGGGAACATAGCACCGTAGGCAACACCGCGTTCTAGCAAACGACCAAAGGTTCCACCACCGATGACTTGCTCGTGACCTTTAAGACCAGTTTGTTTTTCATAAACATTCAACAAGGTTTGCACAAGTGGATCTTCCATTGGCACATAGTGAGGGGTGTGACCGTGCTCAGAAAGGCTAACAGAAGCAACCGGTAAGTTTTCAAGGATTGACTTGATTTGTTCTGGACTTGTTCCTTTTGGATAGCGGATGTTAAGGGCAATGGTATTGTCAGCACTTGTTTCATCGAAGCGGAAGACACCGGCATTCATAGAAAGAGCACCCATCTTTTCATCCACATGAGCAATCTTGAGATTTTCACCCTCATGGTCGTTCAAGAGAATTTTACCAGCAATATCAAGGTAGTCTTTTGCTGGTCCAGCAAAGTCAAACTGGCTAAGGAAGAGGGCTAGGTAAGTCGCCCCATTGACACCTGAAGCAGGCATAGCACCATGGGCTGATTTACCAATGATCGTCACCTTGTATTGACCAGCTTCTTCTTGGATTTCTCCTCTGAGCTTGTGTTCTGCAACAAAGGTATCTAGTTTAGCTTGCAAGTCATCCAAGTCACCTGAAACGACTGCTGTTGCTGATTCAGGTACCATGTTTTCACGCAAACCACCTGTAAAGCTATGAAGACGGGCAGCACCTGCATTTTCACCTGCAAAGTGAAGATATTCTGTAATGTTTCCTTTTTCACCGTTAATGATAGGGAATTCAGCATCTGGTGAGAAACCGAAGTCTGGTTTTGCAAGTCCTACGTGCTCGAAGTAGTAGTCCATGTCTGCCCAGCCTGATTCTTCATCAGTTCCGACAATGAAGCGAACTTTCTTAGAAGTTGGAAGGCCTAATTCTTTGATGATTTTCAAACCATAGTAACAAGCTGTTGTAGGTCCCTTATCATCAGAAGCTCCACGCGCATAAAGGCGACCATCTTTGATAGTTGGTGTGTAAGGATCTGTGTCCCAACCGCTACCAGCAGGCACTACGTCCATGTGGGCAAAGATTCCGAGAACTTCTTCTCCATCACCAAACTCGAAATGCCCTGCATAGTTATCAACATTCTTAGTTGGATATCCATCACGGTCTGCGATTTCAAGGAATTTCTCCAAGGCTTTTACTGGACCAGGACCAAATGGATGCTGAGCATCTGCCTTGCTATCATCACGTTCTGAGTTAATTTCCAAAAGGCTAAACAAGTCAGCCAAGAGGTCTTCTTTGCGTTTTTCTACTTCTGCTGTAAAATCAATTGCTGTCATTTTTTTCTTCTTTCTATCTTTTCTCGATGATTTCATCTACTGGCAAGCGGTAACTTGGTTCCAATTTTTCGTCTGTGTATCCCACTGTAATCAAGAGTTCTGGGCGGAAGCGGTCTTCAATTTCTAAAATCTCATTGACTTTTGATTTGTCAAATCCAAGGATCAAATTTGATCCGATTCCTTGGTCTGTAAGAGCCAAAACCAAGTTCATAGCAACCAAACCTGCATTGAGGGCTAGGTAGTCGCTGACTTGTTGTTCATTGTAGCGGGCAAATTCAGCTGGCAAATTTTTCATAAAGTATTGAAGTTGTTCTTCTGAGAAATTGTTAGCACCACCAACTCGGGCAATCTTACGAGCACGTTTGGCAAGGTCTGTATCCGTAAACAGGGCAATGGTTACAGGCGCTGATGATACCTGCTCAAAGTTGGAACCGTAAGCCAATTTTGCCAGTTCAGCATTTTTCTCACGCACCACCACAAATTTCCAAGGCTGGCTGTTGTGGGCGCTTGGAGCCAAGGTTGCGATTTCGATAGCCGTACGCACATCCTTAGGATCAACTGGCTTATCAGTGAAATGCTTAGTCGCATGACGTTTTTTATTTAATTCAAGAAATTTCATAATCGATTTCCTTTTCTAATTCTACTGCTTCCATTCTACCATAATTTGAAAGAGCTTGCAGAGATTTTTCATGATTAAGATTTTTTATTACAGCCATAAAAAATATATATTGGTTCATCAAGAAAGTTTCTGATAAACTAGCAAGTACTTTACATTTGAATGGAGACATTATGAAAAAATTTAGCCTTTTACTACTCATCTTCCCATTTTTAGTTGCCTGTGGAAATCAAGCTACACCTAAAGAAACCAGCTCTCAAAAGACAATCGTCGTTGCTACAGCCGGCGATGTGCCACCATTTGACTACGAAGATAAAGGCAATCTGACAGGCTTCGATATTGAAGTTCTAAAAGCAGTAGATGAAAAACTCAGCGACTACGAGATTCAATTTCAAAGAACCGCCTGGGAGAGTATCTTCCCAGGACTTGATTCTGGTCACTATCAAGCAGCAGCTAATAACTTGAGTTACACAAAAGAGCGTGCTGAAAAATACCTTTACTCACTTCCAATTTCGAATAATCCCCTCGTCCTTGTCAGCAACAAGAAAAATCCTTTGACTTCTCTTGACCAAATCGCTGGCAAAACAACTCAAGAGGATACCGGAACTTCAAACGCTCAATTCATCAATAACTGGAATCAGAAACACACTGATAATCCTGCTACTATAGATTTTTCTGGTGAAGATATCGGCAAACGAATCCTAGACCTTGCTAACGGAGAGTTTGATTTCCTAGTTTTTGACAAGGTATCCGTTCAAAAGATTATCAAGGACCGTGGCTTAGACCTCTCAGTCGTTGATTTACCTTCTGCCGATAGCCCCAACAACTATATCGTTTTCTCAAGCGACCAGAAAGAGTTTAAAGAGCAATTTGATAAAGCACTCAAAGAACTCTATCAAGATGGAACACTCGAAAAACTCAGCAATACCTATCTAGGTGGCTCTTATCTCCCAGATCAATCTCAATTACAATAATACTCTTCGAAAATCTCTTCAAACCACGTCAGCTCTATCTGCAACCTCAAAACAGTGTTTTGAGCAGCCTACGGCTAGCTTCCTAGTTTGCTCTTTGATTTTCATTGAGTATAAGATATACTAAAAGCGATTGGACCAGCCAATCGCTTTTTTAGTTTGCATTGGTTATTTTAGGAAACTCTTACAAAAAATCAAAATAATCCTTCACATCTTCTACATACCCATACTTTTCTATTAAACTTGCTAATAATTCCAGATTGTGCCCCTGATAGTTATCGTCACGACGTAGTTCTTCATACATTTCGATAAAGGGAAGCCCCTTGGACTTGGCCAGTTCTAACTCCGCTTCATAGTCATAAGCGACTTTACGAAATAGGATATTTACCAATTCCCCATCTTCAACTTCTATCACGACATACTGGGCACGGTGATTTTTTAACGCCTCCCAATTAAAATAGGGCATGCCAATCGACCCTGGATTGATGATTTGTTGCCCTTGACTGCCATAACGAAGCAACTGCTTGTGAACATGACCATAGACTGCCACGTCCGTTTCCTCATCGAGGAGTTGGTCAAATTTCTCTGTATCATTCTCAACTAGCAAGTCACCACCATAGTTCTTATTTGGCAAATTATGAGAGATAGAAAAGCGCAATCCGTCAATTTCTTTCTTTTCCAGCAAAGGCAAGCTTCGTAGCCAGACAATCGTTGCAGGATCCATTTGCTCCATCAAAAACTGGGTCATGCGCATTGACTGGATTTCTTTCGGATGTTCCAAACCATATTCGCCATCCAAGGCCTCAAGGACACGATCATCCCAATTGCCTCGAACACTTGCCGTGATAGGAAGATCCTTTAGCAGGGCTACCAAGTCATTTGCACCTGGACCAGGAAGAAAAATATCTCCCAGAAGCCAGTATTCACTGACTCCTTGATTTTTAGCATCTGCAATCACTGCTTCTAAGGCCGTCGCATTGCCATGAATATCTGATAAAATTGCGATTTTATGGTTCATGATGGTCTCCTTCTGTTTGATAATCTACTCTTTCTTCCGCCACTTGAGCTAATTCCACTTCTTCCTGCGGATTCAACTTTCTTTGCACAGCTTCTGCGACAAGTCTAGGCACTCCAACTTCGACAATCTCATCCACACTGGCTTCCTTGATTTTGATCAAAGACTTGAAATGCTTCATGAGATTCTGCTTGCGTTTAGGTCCTAGACCGTCAATGCCATCCAGTTGTGAAGAAAAGGAATTTTTGGAGCGCAGTTGGCGATGGAAAGTGATAGCAAAGCGGTGAACCTCATCTTGGATACGTTGGAGCAGGAAAAATTCCTGAGAATTGCGAGACAACTCCACCACCTCAAGCGGATCTCCAAAGAGCAATTCATGGGTTTGGTGCTTATCATTCTTTTGCAAACCTGCAATGGGGATATCCAAGCCAAGCTCCTCTTGGATGACTTGCTTGGCGATATTGACTTGTCCTTGTCCCCCATCAATGACAATCAAATCTGGAGGAGTCAAACCATCACGCTGTACTCGACCATAGCGCCTGCGGATAACCTCACGCATACTGGCATAGTCGTCTGGCCCGACTACGGTTTTTATCTTATACTTACGGTAATCCTTCTTACTAGGTTTTCCGTTGACAAAGACCACCATGGCAGAAACAGGACTAGTTCCCATGATGTTGGAGTTATCGAAGGACTCGATGCGAACTGGGGTGGGAATTTGGAGCAAGCGTCCTAGATTTTCAATAGCCCCCTGGGTCTTTTCAACAGATTTCTCCAGCAGGTTGAATTTCTGCTCTAGGCTGACTCGAGCATTCTTTATAGCCAAATTGACCAGTTGCTTTTTCTCTCCACGCTGGGGTTTGAGAATCTTGGTGTCTACCAAGGCCTTGACAGCTTCTTCGTCAATATCCTGGGGAATCAATACCTCGTTGGGAACTAGGTGAGATTTTTCTTGATAGAATTGTCCTACATAGGTTAGAAAGTCCTCATCCGGATCATTATAATAAGGGAAAAGATTGACATCGCGCTCAATAAGCTTGCCCTGACGAACAAAGAAAACCTGAACACACATCCATCCCTTGTCCACATAGTAGCCAAAGACATCCCGATTTTGGAGATCCTTGGCCATGACCCGTTGCTTGGTTCGAAGCGTTCCAATAGCTTGAATTAGGTCACGGTATTCCGCCGCACGTTCAAATTCCATAGTCTGGGCTGCCGTTGCCATCTTGCCCTTGAGGTCATCGATGATTTTATCATCTTGCCCTTTCAGAAAATCAGAAACCTCCTGAGCCATAGACTTGAAATAGTCCTCATCTTTCTTACAGATGGTGTGGGCCTTACATTGACCGATATGGTAGTAAAAACAGACCTTAGACGGCGGATTGGTACACTTTCTAAAAGGGAAAATCCGATCCAGCAACCGCTTGATTTCATTAGCTGCCCCCACATCTGGATATGGACCAAAGTAGAGACCTCCGTCCTTTTTGACCTGACGGGTAATAATCAAACGAGGATAGCGTTCATTGGTGATTTTGATGAAGGGATAGGACTTATCATCCTTGAGCATGATATTGTACTTGGGCTTGTTTTCCTTGATTAGGTTGATTTCCAGAAGGAGAGCCTCAATATTAGACTCCGTAACGATAAATTCAAAATCCACAATTTCAGACACCAAGGCCTCTGTTTTGGTATCATGACTTCCACGGAAATAAGACCTCACGCGGTTGCGCAGATTTTTAGCCTTTCCTACATAGATAATGGTGCCGTTTTTATCCTTGTGAATGTAGCAACCAGGGCTGGTCGGCAAGAGCTCTAGTTTTGATTTAATCAAGTTATTCATAGTTCCATTATAGCAAAAAAGTAGGGAAAGATTGTTCCCTACTCACTAGTCTCATATAATTTTCGAAGTCTTTCAACATCCTCTTTCTGGATACCATAAAAAGAACCCGCAGGTTGCATGACAGACTTCTCATCTGTATGGTCCAAGCCAATCGCATGACCCAACTCATGTTCTGCCGTATGGACAAGGCGCTCATAGGAATAGCCATAGTCAGGATTGGACAGATAATAATGATTCAGACGCACCGTTACAGACAAGAATTGTCCTGTTAAGAGATTGGTCTGACTTTCCGCCTCTCCTGCCACAGGAGTACCTCCGTCATTCATCTCCGTAGCCAAGATATCTGCCTTGCTGGACTCAGTCACAAGTTCAAAGTTAAAAGCACCAGTTTGATTCCAATTTTGGATCGCTTCTAAATAAGCCTCTTGAAAGCGTGAATCCATCTGCGGATCCAGGTAAATACGAGCAGAGGCCTGTGGCCACCTTCCTTCAGAATGCTGGTGGCTATCTGTCTGGTTCAACTTAGGCAGTTGCCCTGTTTTTTCCCATTGGTCGATACTTTGTTGACCAATCTTGACTGACCGTTCTACTTGCTTTAGCGCTCCTTGAAAATCCCCGTTCAGATACCAGAGAAGTCCAAAAGCAAGAGCACATAAGAGCACAACTATCCAAACCAGGCGCCAAAACAAACGCCACACAAAAGAAAAGAAAGCCCCTATCAAACGAAAAATCCAGCGCATGCCTCTCCACCTTCCTAGAAAATAAAGTCTATTTTACTAAAACAAGCTGAAAGAAAGCTAAATTATGACAATCTCTCTTCTAATTTGAAATCAATCGGTAGGGTTGCTAAGAACCGTTCCAATTGTTTTTCCCAATAGTACCATTCGTGAGTTCCAGCACTATGGCTATAGGTCACATCAAAGCCCTGTTTTTTGAGATTTTTCACTGCTAGATTATTGGCTTCGTACAAGAAATCCTGTTCCCCACACCATGCCCAAAGTTTGGTCTTTTTATCCGATTTTTTAGCCAGACTTTCTAGAGAATAAGGACTAGTTGTCCAATCTTTAATCTCCCCAAACACACCTCTCCAATAAGCTGGTGTCCCCAAATTTTGGCTCTCAGGAGAAAAATCTTGAAAACTAAGAGCACCTGAAAAACTAGCTGCGTGAGAAAAACGATTTGTAGCAAGAGCTAGTTTGAAACAGCCATAGCCTCCCATAGAGAGACCAGCGATAAAGGTCTTTTCACGCTTGCTAGTCATGTTAGGGAAGAAGCGTTTTAGAACCTGTGGCAATTCCACTGCTAGAGCTGTGTAATAGTCAAATCCATATTGGGTATCGGTATACCAACCGTTGCTGGTATTGGGCATAACAACGATGAGATTAGTGCCTCGAAGCAAGCGTTCTACATTGGTTCGCTTGAGCCAGCTATTATGGTTGCCAGACATCCCGTGCAAGAGGTACAAGACGGGAATGTCTTTACAATCTGGTTCTTCCACTCGATTGGCATCAGGATAGAGGACATTCACTCCCCACTCCATATCCAAAACTTGTGAGTAATACTCGATTTTCATTACTGCCATAATTTTTTCCTTCTATTTTCCGATAAGAAAAAGCCGAAACTCGACTTTCTCTCTGTTTATTTCAACGATTATTTTGCTTCCATGACTACTGGTAAAATAGCTGGACGACGCTTGGTTTGGTCAAAGAGATACTTGGTCAGATTATCACGAACCTTCCCTTTAAGATCTGCCCAATCAAAGTCATCTCCTTGAAGATAGTCTTCTACCGTTTGGTTAATCAATTCTGAACTTTCACGGAGAATATCGCGACTCTTCTTGAGATACACAAATCCACGCGTGTGAACACGAGCCTTGGCCACAATTTTCTTCTCACGACGATTAACGGTAATTGCTACGATGAAAATACCGTCCTCTGACAAGACCTTACGGTCACGAAGGACTACATTACCAACATCACCGATGGCATTCCCGTCAATCAAGACATCCCCTGCTGAAACCGCTCCAGCTGGGACAAAGTCCCCATTCTCATAAGCCATGCTGGTTCCCTTTTTAGGGATGAAAATGCGTTCTGGCAGCATCCCGACCGCCATAGCAGCCTTAGCATGGGCATCCAACTCACGGTATTCCCCTTGAATTGGGAAGAGATACTTAGGTTGCAAGAGATTAATCATCAACTGCAAATCACGCGCATTCCCATGTCCTGACACACGCAAGCTTTGAGTGATCAGTTTGACAACCCCGCCAGCTTGATAAATCATGTTTTCCACACGTGCCATGACAGCTTCTTTGGCGATAGACGGTGTCGTTACAATATAGACCAGGTCACCGTCCTTGATTTCCACATAACGGTGGCGGCCAATCGACATCTTGCGAAGACCATTGATTGGCTCACCCATACGACCTGTCTCAAGGATGATCAACTCATGGTCTTCAAAACGAGACATATCTTTTGGCTTAATCAAAAGACTTTCGTTAGCTAGAGACAATTTCTTAAGACGAATAGCAGTACGGACGATATTTTCAATATCAAATCCTGTCAAAACCACACGACGACCTGTTGAATCCGCAGCGTCAAACACCTGCTGGATACGAGAGAGGTTGCTAGCTACTGCTGCAACAATGATACGACCATCCCAGTCCGAAATAGTTTGAGTGATCTCGTCCCCAACTTCACTTTCGCTAGCCACTTGGATATTACTGTCTGCATTGGCTGAATCGCTAAGAAGAGCTAGAACTCCATCACGTCCGATTTCTGCCAAGCGAGCAAAGTCTGTCGCATAAGATTCACTAGCTGTCTGGTCAAATTTGAAGTCACCTGTATAAACGATGCTACCTTCAGCTGTCTTCAAGACAACACCCAGACTTTCTGGGATAGAGTGGGTCGTACGGAAGAAGGACACCACAGTCCCTCCAAAATCAATCTCCGTATCTTCATCAATGACATGGAAATCATTAAATTTCTTAACCGTATCATTTCCTTTGACAAAGAGTTTTGCCAACTCAATGGTCAACTCAGAGCCAAATACAGGGACCTTGGCTTCCGCCAAGAGATAAGGCAGAGCACCAATGGCATCCGCATGGCCGTGGGTCAAGAAGACCCCAGCGATACGATCGCTATTTTCAAAAAGGTAGTCCATATTGGGAATGACCACATCCACCCCTAGTTGTTCATTTTCAGGGTATTTTAGACCTGCATCCAAAACAAAAATAGACCCATCGATTTCAGCGATATACATATTTTTCCCGTTTTCACGGACACCACCAAGTGTTGTTAAACTGATATTACTCATTTTTCCTCCGAAAGCTTAGTTTATCTTGATTATAGGGTTACTTACCCTCTTATTCTAAAAGCACTATTACTTTTAGCCGAATCTTTTCCTACCATTATACCATTTTTTTGATGATTTTCAAAATGAAGATTTGTTTTCAAAAAAGAGCTGGTTGCCCAACTCTTTCCAATCTGCTACTATTTCTCCATCAAAAAGTCATAAATTTCTTGCACGGTACCCAGCGCCATTATTTCTTGGTCTTTGACGGTTTGTTTTAGATTTTGGTAAATCTGACTTTCTCCGATTTCCCGCTTTGGTGCCTCTTTATTCACTGTCATGACACCATCTTTGATCATCACAAAGCCTAGCTCTTCAAATACTTGAATCATCTTGACCAGCAAGATTTGTTGGATATTAAGATAAGTAGCCAAATCTTTCAGCTTGTAGCGAATATCAAACTCTGGGAACTGGTAGATGGTCTTGTACAATTTGGCAAACTGCTCTCTCGTTCCATATCCCGTCAAATAGTAGGCCTTGTCAATATCATTTTTGAAATAGACAGCAGAGAAATTCTGTTCCTGAAAAACAGTCTTCAGCTGAGTAATATCCTCAGGAATGGTTTTCACGACAATAGCTTCACTATTTACTAGATTCGGAAATTCTCCAGCAAAATCCAAGACTGGAACCCCTTCTGGTAAGACTGCATTTTTCCCACGGATGTTAAAAAGTTGAACACCCTCCACACGCGCATCCACCATCATCAACTGGAGGGCAGTTTGGCCATTCCATTGGTTGACAGACAATTTAACCGCCAACTCTAGATTCTTGGTTTGAGCAAATTCTGTTGCCCATCTACCTTGACCGAAGGCCACCACCTCAAAACTCGCTTCACCCTTAGATATTTTCAGTTTGAGATGGGCATTGCCTGCCCCCATGGTACGGGCACTTTCGACCTGAAAATCCTTGATATAAAAGACTGGTTTCTGATTGTCCATTCCAAAAGGTGCCAAGCGTTCAAAGCTTTTGACTGTTTCTAGGCTAAGTGTCTCCAAATCCAGCTCTTCATCTAGATTTAACTTGTTCTTACCACCAGCATCTGCGCCCTTTTCACGGACATAATCTTCCAATACTTGAGATAAATCTGAAAGTTTCTCAACTTCCAGCGTCATACCAGCCGCACCAGCATGGCCGCCAAAGGCGATAAAGAGGTCTCGACGAGGATCCAAGGCTTCAAAAATGTCGACCGCTTCCACACTACGAGCACTGCCCTTGGCACGACCATCCTCTATATTAAGAACGATGACTGTCTGTCCTAGTTCTTCCAACAAACGACCAGCCACGATTCCTAGAACCCCAGGATTCCAGCCTTCCTTGGCCAAGACCTGGACCTTCTTCTCAGAATCCACCATGGTCTTTGCTTCTTCATAGATAGACTGGACAATTTCCTTGCGCTCTTCATTTTTCTGGTGAATCATGAGAGCAATCTCATGCGCCTCCTCATCATCAAACCCAGTCAGCAAATCAATGGCAGGATTGGGATCATCCAAGCGGCCCAAGGCATTTAAACGAGGGGCAATCTGGAAACCGACTGTCTCTTCTGTCACTTCATTAGCAGCAATCCCAGCTATGTCCAGCATTTCTTGTAGGCCAATACGCTGAGTATGCCCCAACATTTCCAGACCATACTGAACCAAGATACGATTTTCATCCGTCAGACTCACCATATCTGCAATGGTTCCGATTGCAACCAAATCCAGTAGTTCCACTTGCACTTCTTCTAAAAGGGCACAAGCCAGCTTGAAGGCCACTCCACAACCAGCCAAATATTTGAAAGGATAGTCCGCATCAGGATGTTCAGGATGGACAATAGCATAGGCATCTGGTAAGGTTTCAGGCATAGAATGGTGGTCAGTCACAATGACATCTACTCCCATAGACTGGGCCAATTCAATAGCCTCATGACCAGCAACTCCATTATCCACTGTCACAATCAAGGAAATTCCTTCTTGCTCGATAAAATATTTGTAAACACTGGCATTAGGTCCATAACCGTCGGTAAAACGATTGGGCAGATAAACCCGGCACTCAGCACCAAGCTGTTCCAAACTTTCCTTAACAATCGAAGCCGAAGTCATACCATCCGCGTCATAATCACCGTAAACGAGGATATTTTCCCCTTCTTCAATGGCCTGACGAATCCGTTCCACTGCCTTGTCCATATCATGGAGCAGATAAGGGTCGTGCAAGTCCTCCAAGGAAGGTTCTAAAAACTTCTTCAGACTTTCTTGGTTCTGAATCCCTCTTTCAAATAATAACCGAGCCACCTCAGGACCCAATCCAGCCTTCTTGGCTATCTTTGTAAAATCCGCATCTTCTACCTGCGGGGCAAACTGCCATTCATAAGTAGGTGTTATCAAAAAGACATCCACTCTTTCTAAGAATTCTATTGCTTCATTATAACATGATTTAGGCTTTTTCTCTATCCTGATTGCTTTCTACAAAAATTTTACTAACTTTTTTCTGATATGATTTGACAAGACAAATCTTTTGGTGTAGAATCATGTTATAAAATCTAACACAAAGGAGATTCCTTATGGCTTTAGTAGAATTTGAACACGTCGAAAAATATTACGGAGACTACCACGCACTCCGCGACATCAATCTCCGTTTTGAAAAAGGACAAGTTGTTGTCCTCCTTGGCCCTTCTGGTTCCGGGAAGTCAACTCTTATCCGCACCATCAATGGTTTAGAGGCTGTCGACAAAGGAAGTCTTCTAGTCAATGGTCACCAAGTTGCTGGTGCCAGCCAGAAAGATTTAGTACCGCTTCGCAAGGAAGTCGGTATGGTTTTCCAGCATTTCAACCTCTACCCACACAAAACAGTGTTAGAAAACGTAACACTTGCACCCATAAAAGTTCTAGGAATTGATAAAAAAGAAGCTGAAAAGACAGCCCAAAAATATCTGGAATTTGTAAATATGTGGGACAAGAAAGATTCTTATCCAGCCATGCTATCCGGTGGACAAAAACAACGAATCGCCATTGCTCGTGGACTCGCCATGCATCCGGAACTTCTCCTCTTTGATGAACCAACATCTGCTCTTGATCCTGAAACCATCGGCGATGTTCTAGCAGTTATGCAAAAATTAGCCCACGATGGTATGAATATGATTGTCGTTACCCATGAAATGGGCTTTGCCCGTGAAGTTGCGGACCGCATCATCTTTATGGCTGACGGGGAAGTTTTGGTGGATACGACAGATGTCGATGACTTTTTCGATAACCCAAGCGAACCACGTGCCCAACAATTCCTCAGCAAAATCATCAACCACGAAAGTGACAAAGTCAAATAAGGAGGCGCTTATGAAAAAGAAATTCTTTTTATCAGCATTATTGATTAGCCTTTTCGGCCTTGCTGCTGCAAAACCAGTTCAGGCCGATACAAGCGTCGCAGATATTCAAAAAAGAGGCGAGCTAGTTGTCGGTGTCAAACAAGACGTTCCCAACTTTGGCTATAAGGATTCCAAGACAGGGACCTATTCTGGTATCGAAACTGACTTGGCCAAGATGGTTGCAGATGAGCTCAAGGTCAAGGTTCGCTATGTTCCTGTTACCGCGCAAACTCGTGGACCGCTCCTAGACAATGAACAAGTTGACATGGATATCGCGACCTTTACCATCACAGACGAACGCAAAAAACTCTACAACTTTACCAGCCCCTACTACACGGACGCATCTGGCTTTTTGGTCAATAAGTCTGCCAAAATCAAAAGTATTGAAGACCTAAACGGCAAAACCATCGGAGTTGCCCAAGGCTCCATTACTCAACGCCTGATTACTGAACTTGGTAAAAAGAAAGGTCTAACCTTTAAATTCGTCGAACTTGGTTCCTACCCAGAATTGATCACTTCCCTACACGCTCACCGTATTGATGCCTTTTCCGTTGACCGATCTATTCTGTCTGGCTACATCAGCAAACGCACAGTACTACTAGATGATAGTTTCAAACCATCTGACTACGGTATCGTTACCAAGAAATCAAATACCGAACTCAACGACTATCTTGATAACTTGGTCACTAAATGGAGCAAGGATGGTAGTTTACAGAAACTTTATGACCGTTACAAGCTCAAACCATCTAGCCATACTGCAGATTAAGGAGGACACCCCATGACAGATTTATCATCTTGGACAACCTATTTTCAGGATTTTGGACAATTTTTCAATGGTTTCCTCTTCACTCTTGCCCTAGCGATTGGATCCTTTATCCTCGCCATGGTCTTGGGCATCTTCTTCGGAGCCATGTCGACCAGTAAACGTCCAATTTTGCGTATTTTAGCTCGTATCTTTGTCGAATTTTATCAAAATACTCCCCTCTTGGTGCAGTTTGTTATCGTTTTTTATGGTTTGCCTCTTATTAGTGACCATATCATCATGATTCCGATTTATTGGACAGCTGTACTCTGCGTAGGGCTCTATCACGGTGCCTATATCGCCGAGGTTATTCGCTCAGGTATTCAGTCTATTCCTAGCGGTCAGATGGAGGCTGCCTTGTCGCAAGGGTTTACCTATATCAGTGCCATGCGCTTAATTATCTTGCCTCAGGCCTTCCGTATCATTCTCCCTCCTTTGACCAACCAAATCGTCAACCTCATCAAGAATACCTCGACAGTCGCTATCATCTCTGGTGTAGACTTGATGTTTGTGACCAAGTCTTGGTCAGCACTTAACGGAAACTACATTCCAGCATTTTTAGGTGCTGCCCTTCTCTACTTTTCTCTATGCTTCCCTGTTGCCCAGTTTGGCCGCAAGATGGAGCAAGCCAACAAAAAAGCCTATTCACTTTAGGAGGTTACTATGGAATCCATTTTAGAAGTTTTGACCCCAGATAACCTAGTCTTTATCTTTAAAGGATTTGGCTTGACCCTCTACATTTCTCTAATCGCTATCGTCCTCTCTACCCTTATCGGAACGGTGCTAGCCGTCATGAGAAATGGCAAAAATCCTGTCTTACGAATCATCTCCAGCATTTACATCGAGTTTGTGCGCAACGTTCCCAACCTCCTCTGGATTTTCACCATCTTTTTAGTTTTCAAAATGAAATCCACACCAGCAGGAATCACTGCCTTCACTCTCTTTACCTCAGCAGCTCTAGCTGAGATTATCCGAGGTGGCCTCAACGCCGTGGACAAGGGACAGTACGAAGCAGGAATGTCACAAGGATTTACTTCTACACAAATCCTCTACCACATCATTCTCCCACAAGCAATCCGTAAAATGTTACCAGCCATCATTTCTCAGTTTGTAACCGTGATTAAGGATACCAGTCTTCTCTACTCTGTTATCGCCCTACAAGAACTCTTTGGAGCCAGCCAAATTCTCATGGGCCGTTATTTCGAACCAGAGCAGGTCTTCAGCCTCTATATCCTGATTGCCCTCATCTATTTCAGCTTTAACCTAGCAATTTCTAGCCTATCTCATATGCTAGCCAAACGTTGGCAACAAGCTGCAGAATAATACTCTTCGAAAATCTCTTCAAACCACGTCAGCTTCACCTTGCCGTACTCAAGTACAGCCTGCGGCTAGCTTCCTAGTTTGCTCTTTGATTTTCATTGAGTATAAACAGCCACTCTCCAGTTAAATTGGAGAGTTTTTTTGATGAGAGTAGATATTTATAGACCTCAATTTGACACTATACTTTTTCTATGATAAAATGTAACAAATTTGTTTACAACAAATCAAATCTAAATAAAATGGAATTTTCTATGAAATCAATCAAAGGACTACTCTTTATCATAGCTAGCTTTGTCTTGACTATTTTGACTTGGATGAGCACTTCTCCCCAATTCATGATTCCAGGACTAGCTTTAACAAGCCTATCTCTAACTTTTATCCTAGCCACTCGTCTTCCACTACTAGAAAGCTGGTTTCACGGTTTGGAGAAGGTCTATACTGTCCACAAATTTACAGCCTTTCTCTCCATCATTCTGCTAATCTTTCATAACTTTAGTATGGGCGGTTTGTGGGGCTCTCGATTAGCTGCTCAGTTTGGCAATCTTGCAATCTATATCTTTATCAGCATCATCCTTGTCGCCTATTTAGGCAAATACATCCAATACGAAGCTTGGCGATGGATTCACCGTCTAGTTTACCTAGCTTATATTTTCGGACTCTTTCACGTCTACATGATGATGGGCAATCGCCTCCTCACATTTAATCTTCTAAGTTTTGTTGTTGGTAGCTATGCCCTTTTAGGCTTACTAGCTGGGGTTTACATCATCTTCCTTTACCAGATAATCACCTTCCCATACCTTGGAAAAATCACCAATCTCAAACGCTTGAATCACGATACTAGAGAAATTCAAATCCATCTTAACAGACCTTTCAACTATCAAGCAGGACAATTTGCCTTCCTAAAGATTTTCCAAGAAGATTTTGAAAGTGCTCCACATCCCTTCTCTATCTCAGGCGGTCACGGTCAAACTCTTTACTTTACTGTCAAAAATTCAGGCGACCATACCAAGAATATCTATGACAATCTTCAAGTAGGCAGCAAAGTAACTGTAGACAGAGCTTACGGACACATGATCATAGAAGAAGGACGAAAAAATCAGGTTTGGATTGCTGGAGGTATTGGGATCTCCCCCTTTATCTCTTACATCCGTGAACATCCTATTTTAGATAAACAGGTTCACTTCTACTATAGTTTCCGTGGAGAAGAAAATGCAATCTATCTGAATTTGCTCCGTGACTATGCTCAGAAAAACCCTAATTTCGAATTCCATCTAATAGACAGTACAAAAGATGGATATCTTAATTTTGATCAAGAAAAAGTGCCCGAACATGCAAGCGTCTATATGTGTGGTCCTCTTTCTATGATGAAGTCACTTGCTAAACAGATTAAGAAACAAAATCCCAAAGCAGAGCTTATTTACGAAGGATTCAAGTTCAAATAATTACTCATACTCTCCTGGAATTTCCCAGGAGTTTTTTTACGCAATCGCAAAAAAAACACTGCCAGATTTCTAGCAGTGTTTTGTGTTTCATTTATCTTAGTAGACTGTTTTTTCAGTTTCGACATCAAAGAAGTGTGCTTTGTTCAAGTCAAATCCAAGTTCAACTGTTGCACCTGTTTGCAAGTAGTCACGAACATCAACTTTGGCAACAAATTCGTCTTTACCAACTTGGCAGTAAAGATGAGATTCTGAACCAAGCAATTCTGATACAGAGATAGTAGCTTTGACAACTGATTCTGGGAATGTTTCAAGGAAAGCAGGTTCTGCATTCACATCTTCTGGACGGATACCAAAGATCAATTCTTTACCTTCGTAGCCTTTTTCACGAAGAACTTTCAATGCTCCTTCTGGAACTTTCAAACGGAAACCGTCAGAAATAATTTCGCTACCAACCAATTTCACGTTGATGAAGTTCATAGCTGGGCTTCCGATGAATCCTGCAACGAACTTGTTAACTGGATTTTTGTAAACTTCTTGAGGGGTACCGATTTGTTCTACACGTCCGATAGTACCTGTACCAGCAGGGTTTTTAGTTGCTGACATGATAACGATACGGTCTGCAAGTGTCATCGCTTCTGTTTGGTCGTGAGTTACGTAGATAGTTGTAGCTCCGATACGACGGTGGATTTTCGCAATTTCAGCACGCATTGATACACGAAGTTTAGCATCCAAGTTTGACAAAGGTTCGTCCATCAAGAATACTTTTGCATCACGGACGATCGCACGACCCATGGCAACACGTTGACGTTGACCACCAGAAAGGTCAGCAGGTTTACGTTCCAAGAACTCTTTCAATCCAAGGATTTCAGCTGCTTCTTGTACACGTTTGTCGATATCTTCCTTGCTGTATTTACGCAATTTCAAACCGAAAGCCATGTTGTCATAAACAGTCATGTGTGGGTAAAGAGCGTAGTTTTGGAATACCATGGCAATGTCACGGTCTTTTGGAGCTACGTCGTTGACAACCACGCCATCGATAGATGCAGTTCCTTCTGTGATATCTTCAAGACCAGCAATCATACGAAGAGTTGTTGATTTACCACATCCTGAAGGACCTACGAAAACGATAAATTCTTTGTCTTTGATGTCCAAGTTGAAGTCTTCAACTGAATAGTGTTCGCTGTTTGGATATTTTTTGTAAATGTTTTTAAGATTCAATTCTACCATGAGGTGAACTCCTTTTGTCTTTTGATAGTTTTATTATAGATGAAAACGCTTTATATTTCTATGGCAAGATGACCAAAAAAATAAAAAAGTTCTGTGCAACTTGCACAAAACTTTAGAGAATATCTGGTAAAATCAACTGATAACACAAGGTCAGGTCAGTCAATTCCTTCAACTGTAGCCCTGTCAATTCTTCCCACTTATCAATCTTGTATTGGAGAGAATTGCGGTGCAGATAGAGTTGCTGGGCTGTTTTAGTGAGAACAGCACTATTTTCCCAAAGGGAGAGAATGATTTCCTGAATCTGGTCCTGGTCCAAAATCATCTGATGTAGACATTCCTTGATTGCCTTCAAATCCACGAGCCTTTCTCCCATACTCCAAAGATAGAGCTGAGAAAAAGTATGAACACCTTGGTGGCCCTGACGCCACCAAGTCTTAAACAAATCCCGCTCTGCTTTGATTAAGTCTGATAGGGCTTGATGGCCCATCTGAGACCAAACCTGACCTAACATAATAGAGAGACGCAGTCCAAAGTCATACTCAACTGCTTCAATCGTATCACTTAAAATAGTTCGTACAGAGGTGTATTTATCTTGTTGAAGCACGAAAACATAGTCCTGAGCTCCGACTTGAAGCTCCGTCTGACAGTTTGGAAATAGTGTCCGCATCATATCCAACCAAGAAGCTAGATTTTCCTGCTGAAAATAGGAAAGATGGCAATAAACCAGCTGAATCTTTTTAAAAGTTTGTGGTGCCTGTCCCTTGCCCTCAATCAGAAAAGAATACCAAGGATTGAGCGAGCGAGTCTGCTCCTGCTGAGTCAAAAGGGCAACCAACTGCTTTTCGCGCTCGCTGAGTTCAGCTTCCTCCAGCAGAATCCACTGCTGAGAAGCTAAAGGGAGTGTGAGATAGCCCTCTTTCTCTACTGGTTGGTCTGAAATCTGAGCCTCAGGAAACCAGTCTTGTAGTTCTTTTGCTATCATGTCCTAGCCCTCCACTTTTTGGATGCACCACGAAATCAAGCTCTCAAGACGTTCCAGATTTTCAGTCATATGAAGATAGCCCATGACTGCTTCAAAACCTGTAGACATACGGTAAGTCACCACATTGGCATTTTTAGCCTTGGTGTGACTATTGGTATTGCGACCACGTTTGTAGATTTCTTCTTCTTTTTCTGTCAAGACTTTCTCCTCCAACATAAGGGCAATTAGGCGAGCCTGAGCCTTGGCTGACACATACTTGGTCGCCTCTTGGTGGAGTTTATTGGGCTTGGTCATACCTTTGAGGATGAGGTGACGACGAATATACATAGAATACACCGCGTCCCCCTCAAAAGCTAACGCAATCCCATTAATGAGATTGACATCAATCACGTGTCCACCTCACTCCATCCTTGGTGTCAAGGAGCTTAATTCCTTGAGCAGCCAATTGGTCACGGATTTGGTCCGCCGTGGCAAAGTCACGATTGGCACGCGCTTCTTGGCGTTTTTGAATCAAGGCTTCAATCTCTACATCCAATACTTCCTCAACAAAGACAATCCCAAAGACTTCCAACATATCTGCAAGAGCTTGCTTGACACTTGCATCATAGTTGCCAGAATTGATCCATTTGGCCATTTCAAAGACTACTGTAATACCGTTAGCAGCGTTAAAATCTTCATCCATAGCTGCTACAAACTTATCTTTAAAGGCTTGTAACTCTTGAGCATCTACAGTTCCAGTAAATGGTTGCTCATAAGTGTTCTTCATATACTTGAGATTGGTCTCCGCATCCCGCACTGCCTTTTCCGTAAAGTTGATAGGTTTGCGATAATGTTGAGTCGCAAAGAAGAAACGAAGCACTTGACCATCAAGAGTCTTCAGGGCATCATGAACAGTGATAAAGTTCCCCAAAGACTTAGACATCTTGACATTATCGATATTGACAAAGCCATTGTGCATCCAGTAGTTGGCAAAGGTCTGACCTGTTTTGGCTTCTGACTGGGCAATTTCATTGGTATGATGAGGAAACTCTAGGTCGGCTCCGCCACCGTGGATATCAATGGTATCGCCCAAAATCTCTGTTGACATGACTGAACACTCGATGTGCCAGCCTGGACGACCAGGTCCCCAAGGACTATCCCAAGAAATCTCGCCTAGCTTGGCAGCTTTCCAGAGGGCAAAGTCCACAGGATTTTCCTTACGAGCCGTTTCTTCATCGGTACGACCTGAAGCACCTAGCTCCAAATCTTCCAAGGTTTTATTTGCTAATTTAGCATAGTTGTGGGATTTTTCCACACGGAAGTAAACATCCCCTTGACTCTCATAGGCAAAACCTTTTTCAATCAAGTCTTCCACAAAACGGATGATGTCAATCATAAACTCCACTACACGCGGATGGCGAGTCGCAGGTTTGACGCCCAAGGCCGTCACATCCTCACGAAAGGCAGTGATGTACTTGTCCGCAACCTCCTGTGGCGTAATGCCTTCTTCCTTGGCACGGTTGATAATCTTATCATCCACATCCGTAAAATTGGAAATATAGGCAACCTCATACCCACGGTACTCAAAATATCGACGAATGGTATCAAAAGCTACCGTCGAACGGGCATTCCCCACGTGGATATAGTTATACACGGTTGGCCCACAAACATACATCTTGACTTTGCCGTCCTCAATCGGGACAAATTCTCGCAAATCACGAGACATGGTGTCGTAAATTTTAATCATACGGTCCACTCCCTTCTCTATTTCTGACTTTTTCGGCTGAAAACCAGCTCTGCAAAAGGGCCAATTTGTCTGCAGCTATCCAGTTGGTAAAAGCGCTGCCCTTCCTCTTGGGTAAAGAGGGGAACCCCCTTCCCCAGGATAAGGGGCGCTATCTGAATAATGAGGTGGTCGAAAAGATCCGCATCCAAGAGCGGTCCTACCAGGGAATTACCACCAATCACAAAGACATTTTTGCCTTTGTTAATCTGGTGAACAAAGTCCACCACATCCCCAGCTACTGGCTGGTAATTGCTGACAGGCAGGTGCCTATCATGCGTAAAGACATAGTTTTCCGTAGCTTGATAAAAACTTTCTACATCTTGCAAATCTTGGATTTCCTCAAAGGTCCGCTTTCCCATGATGGTGATATCCATTTGCCTGTAAAAGTCATCATAGCCTGTATCCTCTACAGAACCAAGCTGATGCAACCAGTCTATCCTGTGCTGGCTGTCTGCCAAGTAGCCATCCATGGTGATACAGCCGTAAAAATACACTGCCATTCTTGTAGTTTCCTTTCTAGTTCTGCTTCGCCTTCACTTAGCGGGATAGACCCAGATGATTAGAACTAAGCTAATCAAAGTATTCAGCAAAATCCTTGCTGAACCAGAAAAATAAACCAGACAACAGCAATTCCAATTCGTACCTATTAGTAGAGAGTAGTTTCAATCCAAATCTCTAGCAATTACTAATGCTATCTCAAAGAAAGTCATAGCATCTGCTTTTCTATCCTCGCGTCTAGCATCCCATTCGTGATTTTGGTGGTCGACATAGTCAGCTGTGTAGAAAAATTGATAGACATTGGCTAGTCGATATTGGGCCCAGGCCATGATAGCTGAAGCTTCCATATCGACAACTCTAGCTCCTGCTACTAGTCTTCGTTTGACCTTAGCAGCTGTCTCACGATAGAAGGCATCTGTCGTCCAAGCCTTGGTCCGAATGTGCTCAATTCCAGCTTTATCCAAGGCTTTTTCCATAGTTAAGAGTAGAGATTGCTCATAGGCTATTTCATCACTTGCTGGAGCATAGTGATAACTAGTACCTTCATCACGTAAAGCCGAACTTGGTAGGATAATCTTATCTGCTTGAATAGACTGGTCTAGAACTCCGCAAGATCCTAAAACGATAAAGTTCTTAAATCCTCTTGCTTTGAGTTCTTCCAAGAGGCCAACAACCATTGGAGCTCCAATAAGAGCCATAGCAACTGCTACCTTACTTCCATCTTTTTCATAGATATACCATGGCAGTTTACCATTTAGATTGGTAAGATAGCCACCTTCGTAGACACCATCTATCTTCTTTACTCGTTCAAGGATTTTTCCATTAAAAGACAAGATAATGGTATCACAGATTTCTCCACCACTAAGGAGGCTTCTATCAGTTGGCTCTATAACAGCAGGTACATTTTCAAATTCTTCTAATAGCATTTATTACTCTTTCTCATTCAGATAAACCACCTGAGTCTGTTTGACAAAGCCAATTTTTTCATACAAACGCTTGGCACCTACATTGCTATCTTCCACTGCAATCTGAAATTCCTTATCATTTTGCTCAATCAATTGGTTGACTAGAGATTTTGCTAAGTAGCTTCCATAGCCTTTCCCACGTTCAAGTTCTGATATTGCTAAACCGTAGAAGTAATTTGTATTAGTCGATAAATCTACCGTGCAAGTCCCAATAACCTGACCGTCTTTTAGCAAAATATATAAGCGACTTTCTGGATCCTTCAGAGCTTCAACGACATATCTATCCACAACTTCTCTAGATTCATGTTCCTCTGAGAACGCCTGAAATTTTAACTGACTAATTTGATCCTGATACGAACTATCTGCTAACAAAACTTCAAGATTGGAAACATTTGCTAACGGATAAGGTTTTCTATCCTTACCTAACCAAGTTTCTGTCTCTTCATCCTCGACCAATCCCCAGTTGCTAACAAAATCAGGATGGCGGTCTAGAAAAACACGCTCTGTCTGAAAAGTGACTGAATGAATCGGAAAAGAAGCTGTTTCTCTCTCAAAACTAGTAAACAATGCACGCGCAATTCCCTGACGGCGATGATCTGGATGAACCAGTATCGTCACTTCTACATCTTGGTCATCTGCATAGACAGTTAATAAACCAACAAGTTCGCCTTTTTCATAATAAAGGAAAAAGGCGGGCATGTTTGGGTCAAAATTAAGCATGTTAGATAGATAAGGATCACGATAGGTACCGTCATAGTTTTGGCAACAGTTAATTAGTTTTTTCGCCTCAGATAGCTCCTCTTGGCTTAACTTGTTTCTTGCTTGAATCATATAGCCATCCTCTACAACCCAGACGATCTGTGACTGGCTTCTTTAGCCTGCTCGAGTTTATTGACGTAGTACTCTCGTTTTTCTTCAACTTCGTGGATAGTCGGTTCATCCTTCTGTCCATGAACTCGGACAATCTTGGCCGGAATACCGACAACCGTCACATCACTAGGTACATCTGCTACGACAACTGCTGCAGCACCGACCTTGGCATTTGCACCAATTTCTACAGGACCAATGACTTGGGCATGGGCTGATATAAGGGCACCCTGACGAACGGTCGGATGGCGTTTGCCAACATCCTTACCAGTTCCACCAAGAGTTACTCCGTGGTAAAGCATAACGCCTTTTTCAACAATCGCTGTTTCCCCAATCACCAGACCAGAACCGTGGTCGATAAAGACACCTGAATCAATCTGAGCACCCGGATGAATCTCAATCTGAGTCCAAAAGCGCCAGAACTGACTGTGCATACGAGCCAGGAGTTTGAAGCCATGCTTCCAGAGAAAATGCGAGAGACGGTGGGCCGCCAAGGCCTTGACACCTGGATAAGTCAGCAAAACCTCCAAAGTGGTGCGGGCCGCTGGATCATTTTCTTTTACGATATCAATGGTTTCGCGCCACCATCCCATACATTTCTCCTTTTCTTATTCTGAATCTTTTGGTGTTTCTGTAATTTCTTTCTTAGGTTTGTGATCCTTGTGATGACGTGGGCGGTGAGGACGCTCTGTTTTTTCACCTTTTTCATCACGTTCAGGTTTTGGAGGACGAGGAAGAAGGGCCTTCATAGAAGCATCCACACGTCCTTTTTCATCAATCTTGATAACCTTAACATCAACTTCATCCCCGATTGCTACCAAGTCTTCGACATTATTGGTACGTGTCCAAGCCATCTCAGAGATATGAACAAGGGCATCTGTCTTATCAAAGAGGTTAACAAAGGCACCAAATTTCTCGATACGAACGACTTTAGCACGGTAAACTTCGTCCACCTTAGCTTCACGGACCAAACCAGCAATAATTTCTTTAGCACGGTTAATAGCATCTTGGTCGCTAGAGTAGATAGACACATTTCCTTCTTCATCGATATCAATCTTAACGCCTGTTTCAGCGATAATCTTGTCGATAGTTTCTCCACCCTTACCGATGACAATCTTAATCTTGTCCACATCAATCTTGATGGTATCAATTTTCGGAGCAGTTGGAGCCAATTCTGGACGAACTTCTGGAATAGTTGCTTCAATCACATCAAGGATTTCAAAACGAGCTTTCTTGGCTTGGGCAAGGGCTTCAGTCAAGATTTCTGCAGTGATCCCTTGGATCTTGATATCCATTTGAAGGGCTGTAATCCCGTCACGAGTTCCTGCAACCTTGAAGTCCATGTCTCCAAAGTGATCTTCCAAACCTTGGATATCTGTCAAGACTGTATAGTTGTTTCCATCTGAAATAAGACCCATGGCAATTCCTGCTACTGGCGCCTTGATTGGCACACCACCAGCCATAAGGGCAAGCGTTCCCGCACAGATAGAAGCCTGAGATGAAGAACCATTTGATTCCAAGACCTCAGCTACCAAACGGATAGCATATGGGAATTCTTCCAAACTTGGCAAGACTTGAGCAAGAGCACGCTCACCAAGAGCACCGTGACCGATTTCACGACGACCAGGTGCACCGTAGCGTCCAGTTTCCCCTACAGAGTATTGAGGGAAGTTATAATGGTGCATAAAGCGTTTCTTATACTCTGGATCCAAACCATCAATGATTTGAGTTTCACCCATCGGAGCCAAGGTCAAGACTGAAAGGGCCTGAGTTTGCCCACGAGTGAAGAGACCTGAACCGTGCACACGAGGAAGGAAGTCAACAACCGCATCCAAAGGACGGATTTCATCGACCTTACGACCATCAGGACGAATCTTGTCTTCTGTAATCAAGCGGCGCACTTCAGCGTGTTCCATTTGTTCCAAGATTTCAGCCACATCACGCATGATACGGTCAAATTCTTCGTGATCTGCATATTTTTCTTCATAAACAGCAGTCACTTGGTCTTTAACTGCTTGAGTTGCAGCTTCACGAGCCAATTTTTCTTCTACTTGGACTGCCTTTTGGAGGTCACTGTTGTAGGCTGCGATGATTTCAGCCTGCAATTCAGCGTCCACATGAAGCAATTCTACTTCTGCTTTTTCCTTACCAACTGCTGCAACGATTTCTTCTTGGAAGGCAATCAATTCTTTGACTGCTTCATGCCCTTTAAGAAGAGCTTCCAGCATGATTTCTTCTGACAATTCTTTAGCACCAGACTCTACCATGTTGATGGCGTGTTTGGTACCAGCTACTGTCAATTCAAGGAGAGATTGCTCTGCTTGTTCTTGCGTAGGGTTGATGATGATTTGACCATCCACATAGCCAACCTGTACCCCAGCGATTGGTCCGTCAAATGGAATATCTGAGATAGAAAGCGCTAAAGAAGAACCAAACATAGCTGCCATAGGTGCAGAGGCATTTTCATCATAAGAAAGTACTGTGTTAATCACTTGCACTTCATTACGGAAACCTTCCGCAAACATAGGACGGATTGGACGGTCAATCAAACGCGCTGTCAAGGTCGCATCTGTTGAAGGACGTCCTTCACGTTTCATAAAGCCACCAGGAAACTTCCCAGCTGCATACATTTTTTCTTCGTAGTTGACTTGAAGAGGGAAGAAATCTCCAGTTGCCATTTTCTTAGACATAACGGCAGCAGTCAAGACAGTTGACTCACCGTAACGTACAACAACTGCGCCATTCGCTTGCTTAGCAACCTGACCAGTCTCTACAATTAACTCACGACCCGCAAAAGTCGTTTGAAACACTTGTTTTGTCATTTTAATCCCCTTTGGATTGATGAAATTATACGCCTTGCCTACAAAGATCAAGATACTAAGGACGTCAAAAGCAAAGTAAAAATAGGAAACTGACGAAGTCTTCGATGAAGACAAGACAGTTTATCTTTTTTACACAGCTTTTCGGCCGGGTTCAATTATACAAGATATTTTGGACGGTTCGGCTTGCCGAACATTTCTGTAGAAAAATAGGAAGGTGACGCCGCACTCGATGAGTGCTAGGAGGCTTATCTTTTTTCCTAAGAAATGAGGCCAAAATTCAATTAAGTATCTTTTTGATATTTCCCTGAAATAGTGCGGACGGGAGGTAAAATTATCCAGTGGATGATTTTAGAAATCCAGGGAATTTCAATATTAATTTTTGAGTACTTCGCCTTTTCATTTCTATGCTCAGGCTAAAATAGTTTCCCGAACTATTTTACTCTCAAAAATTCCGTCCTAGAAAATAACAGAATTATTCTCTAGGATACCACGATAGCGTGAGATATCTTTTAAATACTCACTCCGTTCGTGTTTTTTGAGACACACATCATCAGATTTTGTTTAAAAAATAATAAACTTTAAACAAACTTCTACAACCTAAATACCCTCATCTTTGTATCAAGTACGTACAGAGTCTATTTTATCATATTTTTCTTAAAAAGTACGGTCTTTACCATTAAAAAGGAACCATTCCTCTCACCTGAGAAGAATGGTTTGCTTTTTATTATCCTAAGGACTGATGATTAAACAAGGCATGGGTCGCTTGGTGGATGTATTTTGCTGTTTCAGCATTGTTCATGGTGTAGAGATGCACACCGGCAACATCCTGAGTTACCAAGTCCACGATTTGGTCCACTGCATAGGCAAGTCCTGCTGCTCTGAGCGACTCAGGGTCATGCTCATACTTGTCTAAGATGGCTTTAAATTTGCGTGGAAGATGGATATTCTCACAAGTCTTCAAGAGGCGGAGAGCCTGATTTCGATTCAGAATTGGCATAATCCCTGCATGAATAGGAACATCAATCCCAGCCAAGATGCACTTGTCTTGGAAATCATAGAAGCGCTCATTGTCAAAGAAAAGCTGAGTTACAAGGCTCGAACAACCTGCATCCACTTTCTTCTTAAGATTTTGAATATCTGAAATCTGATTTGGTGAATCTGGATGGCCTTCTGGATAACAAGCTCCGACAATATCAAAGTGAGGGGCTTGTTCCTTGATGAACTCGATCAAGTCAGTTGCGTAACGGAAATCCTTTTGTGGTTCCACGTCTGGAATAATATCCCCACGAAGAGCCAAGATTTTCTGCACTCCAACCTTGTCCAAGTCAGCAATGGTTTCAGCAACCTTGTCCTTAGTCAAATAGATAGCTGGTAAGTGGGCAATGGTCGGAATCGCCAAGTCATTTTGGATAAAATCAGCCAAACGGACCGTCGTTTCCTTGATATTAAATTTATTATTGCTGGCAGTTACACTGATAAAGTGAGGAGCCAACTCCTGCATATCTTGAAGAGCAGAAATAATGTTATCATTACCCACGGCTGGGTTTGGAGGGAACACTTCAAATGAGAGTGACGGTGTTTGGCGTGACATAGTCATTATCCTTTTCTAGTTGATTTTTTCGTTAGCTGGATTCCTAGAATCCAAGTGAAACAGGCAGATTGACCAAACAGCGCTTCTTGAGAAATCCTATCTTACAATTTCTCACGCGCAGCTTTAGCTGCTTCCACAAGGCGGATCAAGCTTTCTTTTGTTTCTGGAATACCACGTGTTTTCAAACCACAGTCTGGGTTGATCCAAACTTTCTTGCTTGGTACTTTAGCAAGGATGGCTTCGATTGTATTGTCGATTTCGCCTTCATTTGGTACACGAGGTGAGTGGATATCGTAAACCCCAGGTCCCACTTCTGTTTGGAAGTTTTTCGCTTTGAGTTCGTCCAAGATTTCAAGGTTTGAACGGCTAGCTTCAAAGGAAATAACATCTGCATCCATGTTATCGATCGCTGGAATGATATCTGTAAATTCTGAGTAACACATGTGAGTGTGGATTTGAGTATCTGGCGCTACTGTTGAGTGTACCAAGCGGAAGGCAGGAATTGCCCAGTCAAGGTAGTCTTCGTACCAGTCGCTACGACGAAGTGGCAATTTTTCACGAAGGGCAGCCTCATCGATTTGGATGATTTTCACACCAGCAGCTTCAAGGTCAAGCACTTCATCCTTGATAGCAAGGGCGATTTGAAGAGTAGAATCCTTGATAGAAATGTCTTCACGTGGGAATGACCAGTTGAGGATGGTAACAGGTCCAGTCAACATACCTTTAACAGGTTTGTTTGTACGGCTTTGTGCATAGCTAGACCATTTAACAGTAATAGGGTTAAGACGAGTGACATCACTCCAGATGATTGGTGGTTTCACCCCACGCATACCGTATGATTGTACCCAACCATTTTTAGAGAAGAGGTATCCTGACAAGTTTTGGCCGAAGTACTCAACCATGTCATTACGCTCGAACTCACCGTGAACAAGGACATCAAAGTCGATATCTTCTTGCCATTTGATCCATTCATCGATCGTTTCAGCAAGGAAAGCGTCGTACTCCTCTTGAGACAATTCACCTTTACGGTAAGCCAAACGTTTCGCACGAACTTCCTTAGTTTGAGGGAATGAACCGATAGTTGTTGTTGGAAGAGCTGGAAGTTTGAAAGCTTCTTCTTGGATAGCTTCACGTTCAGCAAAGGCTGGCAAACGAGTGTAGTCTGCGTCTGTCAAACCAGCGATACGAGCACGAAGTTCAGCATTTTCACCCACACGCTCAGTCGCAAAGAGTTCTTTGTTAGCTGCAAGAGCTTCTTCACCTTGACCATTGCGGATAGCATCCAAATCACGAATCTCATCCAATTTTTCAACTGCAAAGGCAAAGTGGTTCAAGATTGCTGGTTCAAATTCTTCATTAGCAGTTGTAAATGGCACATGAAGAAGTGAGCATGAACTTGTCAAGACAATGTTTTCAGCTGGGATTTGTTCAAGAACAGCCAAGCTCTTTTCGTAGTTATTACGCCAGATGTTTTTACCATTGACAATACCTGCATAAAGAGTCTTATCAGCTGGGAAACCACCTTTAACCAATTCAAGAGTTTTCTTACCTTCAACGAAATCAAGACCGATAGCATCTACTGGCAAGTTTACAAGGTCAGCGTATACGTCACGAACATCTCCGAAGTAAGTTTGAAGCAAGACTTCAAGACCTTTTTTGTCAGCCAAAAGTTTATTGTAAAGGTTCAAGAAGAGAGCTTTTTCTTCAGCTGTCAAGTCTTTTACAAGAGCCGCTTCATCCAATTGGATGCGAGTTGCACCAAGTTCAGCCAATTTTGCAAAAACTTCTTGGTAAGCAGCCACTAAGCTGTCTACGAAGTCTTCTGCTTTCACACCTTCTTCAAAGTCTGACAATTGAAGGAAAGTGAATGGACCTACAAGAACTGGACGAGTGTTCAATCCAAGTTCTTTTGCTTCTTGGAACTCATCGAAGATCTTGTGACCTGCAAGTTTGACTTGAGTGTCTTTTTCAAACTTAGGAACGATGTAGTGGTAGTTGGTGTTGAACCATTTCTTCATTGGAAGGGCGCGAACGTCCCCTTTTTCTCCTTGGTAACCACGACCCAAAGCGAAGTAGCGCTCAAGGTCAGACAAGTCCAAGTTTTGAACTGAAGCAGGTACCACATTGAAAAGGAAAGCTGCATCTAGGAAGTTGTCATAGTGAGAGAAGTCATTTGATGGAATTTCAGTGATGCCTTTTTCTTTGACAATGTTCCAGTGTTTAGCACGCAAGTCTTTTGCTGCTGCCAAGAGTTCTTCTTCTGAGATTTCTTTTCTAAAGTATTTTTCAGTTGTAAATTTTAATTCGCGGAATTCTCCCAAACGAGGGAAACCGATGATTGTAGTTGACATGATGTGTCCTCCAAAATTTGTTGTTGAAACTATCTTAACAGAAAAGAAATCATCTGTATAATTGTAAAAAATTAGGCTTTGATATAGTTTGAAACTATACCTCTATTTTAGACAAAAGAAAAAGACTTGAGACACATGCCTCAAATCCTTTGTATATCTTGTTTTATAGCTCTATTGCAGTTAGGCTCTTCAAACGTGTTATTAGTAATTCTTATAAGTGACTATGACTTGTTATTAGAAAAGACTATAAGTCAATCCCCTTCTCTCGGAGATTATCCAGACACTCCTCATAGTAGGCATCGTCATGTTCGCTGTATATAGGACTAGTCAACTTTTCCTCTGCTAAATCTTCATAAGGAAGGCAAGTCTTACCACGGTAGTTCTTGTCCAGCCACTCTGGACTGACATTATAGCCACGGTCAACCATTTCCTCCATGATCAAGTCATGATAGGCATAGAGACGATAGGGCGAGTGGGTAAAGACGTAGTCAACCGTCGCATGCTTTCTGCCCCAACCATTTCCACGCAAGGCACAACACTCTCGATGCTGTCCCAAGAGTTGCGGACGGGGAAGTTGTGAAATCAAAGCCTCATGCCAAAGTCTCATGGGTGTTTCCTTTCAGCAAGGTAGACTGTTGCAGATAAGCATTCGGGTAACGCTCAAGCAAGTCTCTCGTCTTAGCAATCAAGTCTTCCTTGGAAGCTTGACCAAAGCGGTAGCGATCCAGCAAGAGCATGTAGTCTTTGCGCTCAACATCTGTCGCTTTCTTTTTGAAATAGCCCCAAATATGCTGAAAGGCATTGCAAACCTGACCCCTGTGTTCTGGAATCTGGCAGGCACGATCAATCATCTCCTGAACCTGACTCACCTCCACCTCTTCATTCTTGAGATACTGACGAATCTCATTGTAAATATTGCTGGAATGGCTCAACACGAGGTATTTGTTTCTCGCCCAGAGTTGCTGGCAAAGGGCACGTTGGTTGTTATTCATAATTGACATTATACCATGTTTGGATTCAGAAATATCTATTCCTACCTTATAATCTTATAAAATTGCCTTTTTTAAAGCCGCTTGAAGTTCTTCATCTACTGCGTAGATATAGAGTCCATTTACTCCTCTTGTAAGTAAAACATTTAATTCATTTTTTAAAAGATCTTCACCAAAATTTTTTATTTCACCATTTTCGAGTTTCCTATTTTGAACTGCTCCTTTATTTTTACTAGCAGAGATATCAAACATAATTTTACCATCTCTATATTTAACCGATGGACCAATAATGACTCCAGCATAATTCAAATCAAAACCTTGCACAGTAAAAGTGGATCCTACTTCACCAATAGTTTGTGGTTGTTCAATCCAAGAAAGTTTAGAGTTTTTCCTATCCCTACTCAATTCTCTATTCCAAGGACAAGACCAGTCATCTATTTCCACACACCAATAATCTTTAGATTCAGGTTTAGATTGACTGCTATATTCCCAATCATAAGTTGCTATTAGCCTAGAAATCCCTAAATGACGATTCTCATCTTTTAATTTAATAGCATTCTGTAATCCCTTGGGAGAATTAAATATCTGGATATCATAGTTATTATCTTCTTTTAATTTGGTAATTTCTCTTTTATCAATAACATTTCTAATCCAACTAATTGTTGATTCACTAGCTTTTATACGCATTTGATTATTTAATTCAATTAAATTGCCAGACAGCCTCGCTTGATGTTGTAAAGTCAAAAATGAATCATCTACCCATATTTGAGATTTATTCATTATTTGATTATCATCGTACACTAAAACTACTACTTTCGATTTTGATAGTATATCCTTTAAATGATTACCACCTTGATAAGCTTGATTTTTTGCAGTCAAAAGTAAGTGTCCTTCGTCAATAACAACTATACCAGCATTAGCATCTTGCTTTTTTAGTGCATTTAAAAACTGAGTTGGTTTCATAGCAACATCAAGAGTTGAACCACTCTTCCATTCAAGCTTTTTCTCTATTTCTTTATAGACACTCAATTGATCATCATGATTAACAACCAAATTAATTACATTATTTTCTCTTATGAAATCCGTGTCATCAGAATTTAATAGATCATCGATTAAAGAACTCATCAAAACAGTTTTACCAGCACCAGCTTCTCCTTTAACCAAGATTAAAGTTCCAAACTCGTTCTTACTAAGCGCTGATGTAATTTTAAAAATGATTTCATTTTTTGCTTTTAATTGCTCATTGGTTAATTTATGAAAAGGAGAAGATTTAAATATTGCAGAATTTCTAACTATACTTTCAGCTGGAAACAAGTACTCATTTTTTCTATTTAACGAACGCCAAATTTTTGAAAAAATTGAATCTAATTCGTGAGATGTATAATATTCATTTTGAGGATTTTCTTTTCTGTTTTGTACTCTTATGACATTAGTAACACTTGATAAATAAAGCATTAACCGGTTTTCTATATCTAGAGTTAACGACTTATTAAAATGATTGTGACCAATTACAAACATCTTCGTTGTCGGAGATTTTGCAAAATCTCTCCAATCATCTCTATTTCCTTTCTTTATATCATCCATTAAGTGTTGACTTGTTCGTCTAATTATATCAGTAGTTTCTCCTACATATACACTAAATTGATTATCCTTCTCATCGTTAACAATATAGACAACCGGATAATCAAATAAAAATTTTATCTCATTTTTATGTCCGCTAAAATTAAATTGATTTTTAAGATCTACAAGAGCATTGTTTGAATACTCTATCTCTCTTATAATTGGACTTTTTATATTAGCCATTATTTCTCTAACTCAGTATATTTTTTATTACTACCTTTGCTAATCTCAACAGGATACTTTCTAGCATTTTTTTCTAATTTTTCATCAATAATATTTTCAATATCTAAATTTAGATTATCTGCTAACATAATAGAATAAATAAAAACATCAGCTAGTTCCTCTTTTATTCTTTTTAATGATTTACTGGTAACATCTTTTGATTCTTTCCATTGAAATAATTCTAAAAGTTCACTAGCTTCTAATGAAATAGATATAGCTAAATCTTTTTCATTATGAAATTTTCTCCAGTCACGATCATCTCTAAATTTATTAATTTTTTCTATTGTTGACTTCATTTAATTTCTCCAATATGAATTTACTTATACACATTATATCATGAAACCAGTTCTTAAATTTTATAAATGGAATAAAATTAGGCTTAAATTCTTGAGCTTCACTCTACCAAAAACAATCAAATCCCCTTTCTCCTCCAAAATATGGTATAGTAGAGTTATACTATCTATGAGGAGTTTACATGTCACAGGATAAACAAATGAAAGCTGTTTCTCCCCTTCTGCAGCAAGTTATCAACATCTCATCGATTGTCGGCGGGGTTGGGAGTTTGATTTTCTGTATTTGGGCTTATCAGGCTGGGGTTTTACAGTCTAAGGAAACCCTCTCTGCCTTTATCCAGCAGGCAGGCATCTGGGGGCCACCTCTCTTTATCTTTTTACAGATTTTACAAACGGTCGTCCCTATCATTCCTGGGGCCTTGACCTCGGTGGCAGGGGTCTTTATTTACGGGCACATCATCGGTACGATCTACAACTATATCGGCATCGTGATTGGCTGTGCCATTATCTTTTATCTGGTGCGCCTCTATGGGGCTGCCTTTGTCCAGTCTGTCGTCAGCAAACGCACCTATGACAAGTATATCGGTTGGTTGGATAAGGGTAATCGTTTTGACCGTTTCTTTATCTTTATGATGATTTGGCCCATTAGTCCAGCTGACTTTCTCTGTATGCTGGCTGCCCTGACCAAGATGAGTTTCAAGCGCTATATGACTATCATCATTCTGACCAAGCCCTTTACCCTCGTGGTTTATACCTACGGTCTAACCTATATTATTGACTTCTTCTGGCAAATGCTTTGACACATAAAAAATCCGTTTGGTTTCCCAAGCGGATTTTGTGCTTTATTTTGAAACTTCTTTTGCAAGTACAAAGTTCCCAAGAGTAGCAGAACCATTTCCTGCGACTGCTGGTGTCACGATGTATTCACGCACATCAGGTACTGGTAGGTAGCCATTAAGAAGAGATGTAAATTTCTCACGGACACGGTCCAGCATGTGTTGTTGAGCCATGACCCCTCCACCAAAGACAATCACGTCTGGGCGGAAAGTCACTGTCGCATTAACCGCAGCTTGAGCGATATAGTAGGCTTGAACATCCCAAACAGGGTTGTTGAGTTCAATATTTTCCCCACGTACACCTGTACGAGCTTCCAAACTTGGACCAGCTGCATAGCCTTCCAGACATCCCTTATGGAAAGGACAAACACCCTTAAACTCTTTTTCAATATCCATTGGGTGTCTAGCAACATAGTAGTGACCCATTTCAGGGTGACCCACACCGCCGATAAACTCACCACGTTGGATAACACCTGCACCGATACCTGTACCGATTGTGTAGTAAACCAAGTTTTCAATACGAGCACCAGCATTGTTACGGGCAACCACTTCACCATAAGCAGAGCTGTTTACGTCTGTTGTGAAGTACATTGGCACGTTTAGGGCGCGACGAAGGGCACCAAGCAAGTCCACATTTGCCCAGTTTGGTTTTGGAGTCGTTGTGATAAAGCCATAAGTTTTTGAGTTTTTATCAATATCAATCGGACCAAATGAACCAACTGCAAGACCAGCAAGATTATCGAATTTCGAGAAGAACTCAATGGTTTTATCGATTGTTTCGATTGGAGTTGTTGTTGGAAATTGTGTTTTTTCTACAACGTTAAAGTTTTCATCACCGACAGCACAGACAAACTTTGTACCGCCAGCTTCCAAGCTTCCATATAATTTTGTCATGATAAACCTCTTGTTTTTATTTTCTTTATTATAGCATATTTCGAAAGTCTAAATTTCTCTATTTTTTAGATTTTCCTCTGTAAATCTTACCATTCAAGCAAAAACGAACAAACATGTCATTTGTTCGTTTTCATTTTGAGAGGATTAATTAGATTTTCACTTCAATAACAGCATCTCCCTTCGCAACTGAACCTGTTGCGACTGGAGCTACTGAAGCGTAGTCAGCTGTATTTGTAACGATAACCATTGTTGTATCATCAAGACCAGCTGCAGCGATTTTGTTTGAGTCAAATGTTCCTAGAACATCGCCAGCTTTAACCTTATCACCTTGAGCAACTTTTGCTTCAAAACCGTCACCGTTCATTGTTACAGTGTCGATACCAACGTGAATCAAAACTTCAGCACCATCAGTTGTTTTCAAACCAAAAGCATGTCCTGTTGGAAAGGCAATTGAAACTTCAGCATCAGCTGGTGCATATACCACACCTTGACTTGGTTTCACAGCGATACCTTGCCCCATAGCTCCGCTTGAGAAGACTGGGTCATTGACATCAGCAAGAGCGACAACATCACCAACAATAGGAGTTACAAGTGTTTCATTTTGAAGAGCTGCTGGAATGTTACCAGTTGTTTCTTCTTGGACCAAACGTTCTGTCTCTACTTCAGTAGCAACTTCTTTTTCATCCTCATAACCAAACATATAAGTAAGAGCGAAACCAAGAACGAATGATACAGCTACCATAAGAAGGTATTGTGCAAGTTGTCCGTTACCGATGTAAAGCATTGTACCAGGGATGACGGTGATACCATTACCAGTACCTGCAAGTCCAAGGATAGAAGCCAATCCACCACCGATTGCACCAGCAATCAATGAAAGGAAGAATGGTTTACGGAAACGCAAGTTAACCCCGAAAATAGCAGGCTCTGTAATACCTAGGAAGGCAGAAAGAGCAGCTGGGAAAGCAAGTGTTTTTAGTTTTGGATTTTTAGTTTTAACACCAACCGCAACAGTCGCAGCACCTTGAGCTGTCATAGCAGCTGTGATGATCGCGTTGAATGGGTTAGCATGGTCAGCAGCAAGCAATTGAACTTCAAGCAAGTTGAAAATGTGGTGCACACCTGACACGACAATCAATTGGTGAACCCCACCGATCAAGAAACCACCAAGACCAAATGGCAAGCTGAGGATCGCTTTTGTAGCGATAAGGATGTAGTTTTCAACGACGTGGAAGACCGGTCCAATGACAAAGAGTCCAAGGATAGACATGACCAAAAGTGTAACAAATGGCGTTACCAAGAGGTCAATGACATCTGGAACAACCTTGCGGACAGCTTTTTCAAATTTAGCTCCGACAACCCCGATGATGAAGGCTGGAAGAACAGAACCTTGCAAACCAACAACAGGGATGAAACCAAAGAAGTTCATAGCTGTTACTTCACCACCTGAAGCGACTGCCCAAGCGTTTGGAAGCGAGTCAGAAACAAGCATCATACCAAGAACGATACCAACGGCTGGATTTCCACCGAATACACGGAAGGTTGACCACACAACCAAACCTGGCAAGATGATAAAGGCTGTATCTGTCAAGATTTGCGTGTAAGTTGTCACGTCAGCTGGAAGTGTCATTCCAAGAGCAGTCAATAGACCACGTACACCCATGAAAAGACCTGTTGCTACGATAACTGGGATGATTGGAACGAAAACGTCACCGAAAGTACGGATAGCACGTTGGAACCAGTTCCCTTGTTTGGCAGCTTCTGCTTTCATATCATCTTTAGATGATGTTGGCAAACCAAGTGCAACAACTTCATCGTACATTTTGTTAACTGTACCTGTACCAAAGATGATTTGGTATTGACCTGAGTTAAAGAAAGCACCTTGAACTTTTTCCAAGTTCTCAATCACTTCTTTATTGATTTTTCCTTCATCTTTGACCATGACACGAAGACGAGTCGCACAGTGGGCAACACTGTTGACATTTTCACGTCCGCCCAAGGCATCGATGACTTTTTTTGCAATTTCCTGATTGTTCATTTGCAAAAATCTCCTTATATAAAATTTTGTTCTTGTTTGAAAGCGATTTTATCCGCCCTACGACTATTATTTTATCATGTTTTAGAAATATGTCAAGCGTTTTGCAGAAAAAATATTCTATCCACTTAGTAAGCATGCTTTAGATTGATTGATTTTGACTGTTTTATCAGGTATTCCTTGAAAAAATAAGTTTAAAATCTTATTTAAAAGGGTTTTGTTTCATTCTCTTTCATATTTTCTTGAAAAGTTGATTGATTTCCTGCATTTATTTTGTGACAAACGTTTGACAGTTTTTTCTTTTTTTTAACATAAAAGGCTTGCTTTTTTTTCCGAAAACGGTTACTATTAAAAGTGATAAGATTTTTGGAGGAATGAATGAATGAAATGGACAACTGAGCGTCGTTACAGACTTTATCAAGATTGGACGCAAGAAGAAATTCAACATATAAAAGAAAATATGGCACAATCTCCATGGCATACTCATTACCATGTTGAGCCAAAAACAGGACTCCTAAACGACCCAAATGGCTTTTCTTACTTTGATGGAAAGTGGATTGTTTTTTATCAGAACTTTCCTTTTGGTGCAGCCCATGGTTTGAAATCTTGGGTTCAATTGGAAAGTGAGGACTTGGTTCATTTCACAGAAACTGGAGTCAAAGTTTTGCCTGACACTCCATTAGATAGCCACGGTGCCTACTCTGGTTCTGCCATGCAGTTTGGCGATAACTTATTCCTATTTTATACAGGAAATGTCCGCGATGAAAATTGGATCCGTCACCCATACCAGATTGGGGCTTTGATGGATAAGGAAGGCAATATTACGAAGATTGACAAGATCTTAATTGACCAGCCGGCAGACTCTACAGACCACTTCCGCGATCCGCAAATTTTTAATTTTAAAGGTCAATACTATGCCATCGTCGGTGGACAAGATTTGGAGAAAAAAGGCTTCGTTCGTCTCTACAAAGCTATTGACAACGACTACACAAACTGGCAAGCTGTTGGCGACCTTGACTTTGCTAACGACCGCACTGCCTATATGATGGAATGCCCAAATCTGATCTTTGTAGGGGAGCAACCTGTCCTTCTTTACTGCCCACAAGGATTGGATAAGAAAGTTCTAGATTACGATAATATCTATCCAAATATGTATAAGATTGGGGCTTCCTTTGACCCTGAAAATGCCAAAATGGTAGATGTGTCTCAACTTCAAAACATGGACTATGGTTTCGAAGCCTATGCAACTCAAGCCTTCAACTCTCCTGATGGACGTGCTCTAGCTGTTAGCTGGCTTGGTTTGCCAGATGTTTCTTACCCTTCTGATCGTTTTGACCACCAAGGAACCTTCTCTTTGGTCAAAGAACTCACTATCAAAGACGGTAAACTCTACCAATACCCAGTCGCAGCTGTCAAGGACCTTCGTGCTTCTGAAGAAGCCTTCTCAAATCGTGCCCAAACCAATAACACTTACGAACTTGAACTCAACTTGGAAGCCAATAGCCAGAGCGAGATTGTCTTACTTGCTGATAAAGAAGGCAAGGGACTTTCAATCAACTTTGACCTTGTAAATGGTCAAGTGACAGTGGATCGTAGCCAAGCTGGTGAACAGTACGCTCAAGAATTTGGGACAACTCGTTCTTGCCCAATCGATAACCAGGCTACTACTGCTACAATCTTCATCGATAACTCTGTCTTTGAAATTTTCATCAATAAAGGAGAAAAAGTATTTTCTGGTCGTGTCTTCCCACATGCGGACCAAAATGGTATCCTGATCAAATCTGGAAACCCAACTGGAACTTACTATGAATTAGATTATGGTCGCAAAACTAACTGATGTCGCCAAACTTGCAGGCGTCAGCCCTACTACCGTTTCTCGGGTTATCAATAAAAAAGGCTATTTATCAGAGAAAACTATTCAAAAGGTCAATGAAGCCATGCGGGAATTGGGCTATAAACCCAACAACCTAGCTCGTAGTCTGCAAGGAAAATCGGCTAAATTAATCGGCTTGATTTTCCCAAATATTTCCAACGTTTTCTACGCAGAATTGATTGATAAGCTGGAACACCAACTCTTCAAAAATGGTTATAAGACCATCATCTGCAACAGTGAGCATGATTCTGAAAAAGAACGCGAGTACATCGAAATGCTGGAAGCCAATCAGGTGGACGGTATCATTTCTGGTAGTCACAACTTAGGAATTGAAGACTACAATCGTGTGACAGCACCGATTATTTCCTTTGACCGAAACCTATCGCCAGACATTCCAGTCGTTTCCTCTGACAACTACGCTGGTGGGGTTCTTGCTGCCCAGACCTTAGTCAAGACAGGCGCCCAGTCTATCATCATGATTACAGGAAATGACAATTCTAACTCGCCAACTGGACTACGCCACGCTGGCTTTGCATCTGTTCTCCCCAAAGCACCTATTATCAATGTTTCCAGTGACTTTTCTCCTGTCAGAAAAGAAATGGAAATCAAGAATATCTTGACTCGACAAAAGCCAGATGCCATTTTTGCTTCAGATGATTTGACAGCTATTCTGGTCATTAAAATTGCTCAAGAACTAGGCATTTCTGTTCCTGAAGAGCTCAAAGTCATCGGCTACGATGGGACCTATTTTATCGAGAACTACTACCCTCATTTGACAACAATTAAGCAACCTTTGCAAGAGATTGCCTGCCTCACTGTTGATCTTCTCTTGCAGAAGATCGAAGGTAAGGAGGTCGCGACAACTGGTTACTTCTTACCAGTTACTCTTTTACCGGGAAAAAGTATTTAAACATAAAAAAACTCAGACCGATTCGTCTGAGTTTTTTTATGATCTTAAGTTTTCTAAATAACGCTGGGCAGTCTCTAAGTTAAAGGTTTTATCTGCGATGAGGCGCTCGACTAGGGGAACTACCTCGGATTCACTAGCTCCTGCTAGGAGAGCTAAGGATTTAGCCTGCAATTTCATGTGGCCTTGCTGGATGCCCGTACTCACCAAGGCTTTGAGGGCCGCAAAGTTTTGGGCAAGTCCGATAGACACGATAATCTGGGCTAATTCTTTGGCAGAAGGATTTCCCAGTAATTCATGACTGAGAGCTACACGAGGGTTGAGACCGATAGAGCCACCCTTGGTCGCTACAGGCATGGGCAGGGTCATCTCACCGAGCAATTCTTCTGTCTCCAAGTCTAGACGCCAAGAGCTAAGACCTTGATAGCGTCCATCTCGACTGGCAAAGACATGAGCCCCTGCTTCAATAGCACGCCAGTCATTACCAGTGGCAATCAAAATGGCATCAATACCATTAAAAATCCCTTTATTGTGGGTAGCTGCTCTATAAGGATCAGCTTGCGCCAATTGGCTAGCCAAAGCCATTTTCTCCGCAATTTCTCGTCCTTGATCCTTTTGGCGGCTCAAGTAGCGAAAGGCGATGCGACAGCTTGCCGTCACCAGAGAATCAGTCGCGTAATTAGACAGGATTCCCATAAGACTTTGTCCCTGACTGAGTTCTTCTAAGACTGGTTTCAAGGCTTCCAGCATGGTGTTGAGCATATTGGCTCCCATGGCTTCCTGGGTATCGACATGGAGATAAACAACGAGAAAGTCTGTTTCGCCTTTTATCTGCTCGACATGCAGATCACGCGCCCCGCCCCCGCGTTTAACAATGGAAGGATAGGCTTGATTGGCAAGTTCCAAGAGCTTTGCTTTCTTGCCGGCAATCTTCTCTTGCGCTTGTTTAGGATCAGCAACTTGATAAAGGGCTACCTGCCCAATCATCTGGCGCTCATGGACTTGGGCAATAAAACCGCCTGCTCGCTTGATGATTTTACTGGCATAGCTGGCCGCAGCAACCACTGAGGGTTCTTCTGTCACATAGGGAACTGTGTATTCCTGACCGTTAACGAGAACCTCTGGGACTAGCGAATAAGGCAGAGAAAAAGTTCCCACTACATTCTCACTCAGCTGGTCTGCGACAGTCACACTAATCTGTTCACCCTGCTCTAGACTAGCTTGCTTCTCAGGACTAAGGAGCGCCTTAGCTTTTAACAGCTCAAGGCGCTCATGGTATGATTTTTTAGAAAATCCATTCCAACTTATCTTCATTATTTTTCAACCTTGCTATAACGGCGTTGGTGGTCCACAATTTCAACCAAGGCAAACTCTTGATTTTCATAGCCAGCAAACTGGGCAGAATTTGTTTCATCTAAGTCTACTTCCTCAAAGAAGACTTTTTCATAGTCTGCAACAGACAGGGCAGTTCGTTGGTTGAGCTTGTTCAAACGGTCTTTATCCAGATAAGCTTCATATCCTTCAATCAATTCACCACTGAAGAACTCAGCTACAGCCCCACTTCCGTAACTATAAAGGGCAATTTTATCCCCAGCCTTCAAGCTATCTGTATTTTCCAAGAGAGACAAAAGTCCAAGGAAAAGCGAACCTGTATAGATATTCCCCACCTTTTGACTGTAGAGAATAGACTGGTCAAAATGGTTTTGCAAGAGGTCTTTTTTCTCTTGAGGCAGGCTCTTATCCATGATTTTTTTCAAGCCTTTTAGCGCTAATTTAGGATAAGGCAAGTGGAAGCAAACAGCTGCAAAATCATCCAAAGTAAGCTGGTAGCGTTTTTGATATTCAAGCCAAGTCGTTTTCAAACTATCCAAGTATTGCTGGGTAGAATAGACACCATTTACATAAGGAGTTGTTGAGTAATTTGGACGCCAGAAATCCATGATGTCACGAGTCTGAGCCACATTGTCGTTATTAAAGGCCATAATGCGTGGATTCTGTGTAATCAACATGGCCACACTTCCAGCACCCTGAGTGGGTTCTCCAGGTGTTTCAATACCATATTTGGCAATATCACTGGCAATAACTAAAACTTTGGACTCTGGAGAATTTTCCACATGCAATTTGGCATAATGAAGGGCCGCTGTCGCTCCATAGCAGGCTTCTTTAATCTCAAAACTACGAGCAAAGGGCTGGATGCCCAGCAAACCATGTACAAAGACGGCCGCAGCTTTACTCTGGTCAATTCCTGACTCAGTAGCCACAATGACCATATCAATTTCTGCTCTTTCTTGCTCAGTTAAAATAGAATCACTTGCACTGGCTGCCAAGGTCACGATATCCTCAGTTAGAGGCGCAATACTCAATTCCTTGAGTAAGAGTCCTTTACTTAATTTTTCAGGGTCAATTCCCCTCGCTTCTGCTAAGTCTTGTAATTTCAAGACATATTGACTGGTCGCAAAACCAATCTTATCAATACCGATTGTCATATTTACCTCTGTTTTATCATTCATTGTAAAAAATCGTTCTATACTATTTTATCACAAATAGCAGTAAAAGAGAGAAAAAAGACTTGATTCACCAAATCAAGTCCCTTATTATTCTAACCATTATGCTGTTTTCGTAAGTGAGAATAAAGTCTGAGAATCACTGTTCCACTAGCCATTCCAATGGAAATCACCAAAGCCAACATAACAACTAAGGTTGCACTAGCAATGGCATGACTGTAATCTCCCGTCACAAAAAAGGCAGTTGTCCGATAGGAGAGATAACCCGGAACCAGAGGTGCCAAGATGGCCAAGATAAAGACCACAGCAGGTGTCTTATAAAGAATACTTAAAATCTGGCTGACACAAGAACCGATAATGGCTGCAATAAAAGTAGCCACAATAACATTGGTCGGTTCCTTGAGCAAAAGATAAATTAGCCAGACAGCCATGCCCAAAATTCCTCCTGGTAAGAGCATAGAACGTTGCACATTGAGTACGATTAAAAAAGTGATGATAGCAAGAAGACTTGCTACTGCTTGTAATAAAAAGGTTGTTAGTGTCATATTAATTCATCAATACCAAGGCGACAGAAGTTCCTGCCCCTAAAGCAAGGGTAATGAGCAGGGATTCAAACATCTTACTCATACCAGAGTTTATGTGGTTGGTCATAATATCACGAACCGCATTGGTCAAGGCAATTCCTGGTACAAAAGGCATGACCGCGCCAGCTATAATCAAATCTGCCGTTGAAGGAAAGCCTGTGTAGCGAGCCCAAAACTGGGCAATCATCCCAAATACAAAGGCTCCAGCAAAGGCCGTCACAAAAGGAATTCGGATAAATTTTTCCACATAAAGGGAAAATGCAAAACCAAATAAGGTAGCCACTCCTGCCCCAAGTGCATCGTAGATATTTCCACTAAACATAATTGAAAAGAAAGGAGCACTAAAGGTCGCAGCCAAAGTTACCTGCAACTTAGTATAGGGAAGAGGTTGAGCTTGCAAGGCCGTCAATTGCTTGAAGGCCGTCTCTAAATCCAGCTTTCCCCCTACCAACTGACGAGAAATCTGGTTGACATCGCAGACTTTTTCAATATTATAAGAAGAGGAAGTCACACGTTTCATTCGCGAAATATTGGTATTTTCAATGGAGAAAAAGATAGCGGCAGGCATGGCAAGAACATTGCAATCCACAATCCCCTGCGAATGCGCAATACGGATCATGGTATCTTCTACACGATGAATCTCTGAGCCACTTTTGAGAAGAATGGTTCCAGCTAACATAATCACATCGATGACGGCATTTAATTCTCTTGATTCTTCCATGCGTTCCTCCTTTTATCAACTCCTTCTATTCTATCACAAATCTGGAGTCAAAAAAAATCTTTGCCACGAAATCATGACAAAGATTCTAGTATCACTATGGATTGTCTCGGGAAGTATCTCCTCGTTGTGAATTGCCTTGCGAATTTCCCTGTGTTGGAGTGGATTCTGCATCCCCTTGTTCGTTAGGTTTCCGAGAAGAACTAGACGACGAAGAGGATGAGGATGAAGATGTTGAAGAAGTACGAGTTTGTTTTGCTTTATAAATAGAAATTTTAACACGAGTAGTGCTCAAGTCTACTTTTTCGCCTGCCTTTGGACTTTGCTCTACAACAGTCCCCTCAGCAGTTCCTTCAGGAGCTTTAGACACTTCTACAACTTCGATATTAGCTTTTTTAACGTCATATATCTCTGTAAGATTATTGACTGCAAATTCTCGGCTAGAACCAATATAGCTTGGCATTGAAATAGAATTTACTTTTTTAGCAACTGTCAAAACTATTTGAGTTGCCTTGCTAAGATCATAGGTTGTTCCTTCCGGTAAACTTTGTTTCATGATTGTACCAGCTTCGATTTCGTTGGATTCTTCTTCCTCAATCTTAATTAGATTTTCTGGAACCTTCTTACCCTTCAATTCTGCCACTACATCACTGGACTTTCTTCCGAGATAATTTCCAAGTTGGAAGGATTGCTGACCAGAAGACACAATCAAATTAATTTTTGTTCCTTCTTTGCGTGTCGTACCAGCGTCAGGATCGGTACGAATAACCCGACCTTCTTCAACCTTATCACTGGCCTCTGATTTTTCTTCACCAACCTCAAAATTGGCTTTTTTTAGAGCCTCTTTAGCCTCTGCAACCGTCTGACCTGCCACATTTGGAATAGCAATGGTAGCGGGCGTTCTATATAAAATCCATACCAAGGATGCCACAACCAACAAGGAGGTCGCAAATAAAATTGGATAACGTGCTTTCATACGACGACGTTTGGTTGGCTTTGAACTAGGTACCGTTTTTTCTGTCTGATGAGGCTGAGGCTTAGATTGAGGTCTTCCCTCTTGTACCGGAGCTTTAGGTATAGAAGTCAAGGTACTTTGTGGAACTTTAGGAAGAGTTTTAGTATCTGCCTTAGTTGCATCGTCAAAGACCAACTTTGGTTCATTACGACGATTATAAGACAAACTACTCGACAAATCCACATACATTTCAGCGACTGATTTGTAACGATCTGTCAATTTCTTGGCAGTTGCCTTAATAACAACATTTTCTAAAGCCTGAGGCACAGATGGATTTTCAGCTATAACCGATGGCAGTGGTTTCTGGAAATGCTGGAGGGCGATGGTCACTGCACTATCCCCATCGTAAGGAATATGGCCTGTCAGCATCTCATAGAAAATAATCCCCATGGCATAGATATCACTCTGTACAGTTGCTTTAGAACCACGCGCCTGCTCTGGCGATAAATAATGAACCGAACCTAGCATTGAGTTGGTCTGAGTCAGACTTGTCTCTGCAAAGGCTACTGCAATCCCAAAGTCTGTAACTTTGGCAGTCCCATCTGGTGTCAAAAGGATATTTTGCGGTTTCAAATCCCTGTGAACAATTCCTCGAGTATGGGCTAAGCGCATAGCCAAGAGGATTTGTCCCATGATTCGAATCGCTTCTTCATTTGAAAGAGGGTGATGTTCCTTGATATAGCGTTTGAGGTCTAATCCAGCAACATATTCCATTGCGAGATACTGTTGTCCCTCTTCTTCACCGATATCTGTAATCCGAACGATATGAGGATGGTCCAGATCCGCCATGGCTCTCGCTTCCCGCTGAAAACGAGCCACTGCAATAGGATCTGTTTGGTAGTTGGTCCTCAGGACCTTCACTGCCACTTCTTCACCGTCCAAAATCAAATCCTTGGCCAAATAGACATCTGCCATGCCTCCTCGACCAATTTGTTTGATAATTCGATACCGCCCGGCAAAAATCTTGCCGATTTGGATCATTCTGTTGCCTCCTCATTAACAGCAATAAGGGCAACTGTGATATTGTCTAAACCACCTGCATTGTTTGCAAAACGAATCAAGGTTGCTGCCTTATCTGCCAAAGAAATATCGCTGGTTACAATATCAGAAATCTCACTGCCTGAAATCATATTTGTCAAGCCATCACTATTGAGTAAGAGATAGTCTCCCGGCTCAAGGGTAATCATTCCAAAATCAGGCTGAATTTCGTCTTTTTGACCAATAGATTGAGTAATAATATTTTTCTGTGGATGGCTAGCAGCTTCTTCAGGTGTCAATTGACCAGCCTTAAGCAATTCATTGACTAAAGAATGGTCGCTCGTTAACTGGTGGTATTCTTCTCCACGAATCAAACCGATACGAGAATCTCCGATGTGAGCATAAATAGCCTGATTATCAATAATGGCTACAGCCTCAAGGGTTGTTCCCATTCCTTTATAGGCTTCATTTTGTCCCAATTGGTTAATCCTTTGATTTTCAATCTCAAGGTTATTAGCAAACCATTCACGTACTTCATTAACTGTATCGATTTGAGTATCTACCCAAGCTACACCTAGGTCTGTTACCGCCATCTCACTAGCGATATTCCCTGCGCGATGACCTCCCATACCATCAGCTAGGATAATCATGGTACGTCCAGCTCTATTGACATAGTGGTTGACATAGTCTTGGTTATTTGTTCGTTTCTGACCAACATCTGTTAATAATGAAATTTCCATGTGTTAGTTCCTTCCTAATCCGATATCTTGCGAAATTGACTGATGAAGAATCCATCACTTCCATACAATTCAGGTGTAATGAGGATACAGCCGTCTTTCATGATATCCTTACATTCATGTTCTAGTGTTACCTGCTCAAATTCAGGATGACTTTCTAAAAATGCCTGTACGACTTGAAAGTTCTCCTCTGAGACAATAGTACAGGTACTATAAGTTATTATACCACCTTTGCGTAGTGTTTGACAAACACTACCTAATATTTCTAGCTGAATTTCCTGCAAGGACGCGAAATCTGCCGTTTCTTTATTGTATTTGATGTCTGGTTTTCGTCGCAGAAGACCAATTCCTGAACAGGGAGCATCTACCAAAATCTTATCAAATGAATCCTGACCAAAAAACTCATGCACCTTTCTGGCATCTAATTTTTGCGTTTGAACCCGATCTGCAACTCCCAGACGTTGGGCATTTTCTTGTATTAAGTCCAACTTATGGTCGTACAAGTCCAGAGCAGTAACCTGACCTGTCGTTAGATAAGAGGCTATATGGGCTGTTTTCCCACCTGGAGCCGCACAGGCATCTAGAACCTGCTCATCACCTTGTAAATCAAGAGTGGGAGCAACCAGCTGACTAGACTCGTCTTGGATAGTAATAGCCCCCTCTGAAAATAGGTCATGGCCTGCAAAATGCCCCTGCTCCTTGACGAGACCAAAAACAGACAAAGGTGAATCACTGGCCTCCAACAAGACTTGGATTTCTTCTTTTCGTCCTAGGTTCGTTACACGAATACTAGCCTTGTTGCGCACCAAAAGGCTTTCAAAGATAGCTTGAGCTCGCTCTTCTCCGTATTCTTCCTTGAGCTTGGCAACTAGCCAAACTGGAAGAGAATAGGCAATGGAATCACGCTTGTTTTTTCGCTTGATGCTAGCAATATCTGGCCAGCCTTCACGCAAGATACGGCGAAGGACAGCGTTGACCAATTTTTCACTGCCTTTTTTACGGACTTTGGCCAATTCCACTGCTTCATTGACCACAGCATGATCTGGAATCTTGTTCAAATAGCGGAGCTGGTAGGCACTCATGAGAAGAAGGACATAAAGCCAACTATCTAACTGGTCTCTGTCTTCGATAAAGTGGGACAGATACCATTCTAGAGTCAGTTTACGGGCTACCGTTCCATAGACCAGCTCGGTCACCAAGCCCTTGTCTGCTACAGAAAGTTGACTTCCCTTGAGATGCTTATTCAAGGCGATGTTTGAGTATGCTTGATTGATAAAGACATCTTCTAATACCGCTAGGGCTAAACTTCTAGCCGTTTCTACTTTAGTCACCAAATCGTTCTCCTACAGTCAATGTACGTCCAACTCCGTTGAGGAAGGAAGCAATGTCCATCTTAGGTTTACCAGCTGGCTGCACTTGTTTGAGGGATAGAGCCCCTTCTGCCGTTGCGACAATCAATTCTTTCTTGCCGATAGAGAGGATTTCTCCTGGATTTCCCTGACCTTCTACAGCTAGAGATTCATAAATCTTAAAGCGGTCGCCCTTAAGGAAAGTATGGGCAACAGGCCAGGGGTTCATCCCACGGATTTGGTTAAAAAGTTGACGATTACTTTTATTCCAGTCCAATTTTTCTTCTTCTGGCTTGATATTGGGCGAGAAGGTAACCTGACTTAGTTCCTGCGGTTCAGGTTGGATTTCCCCAGCAATATAGGCAGGCAAAGTGTCCAGAAGTAAATCACGACCAACTAGCGCCAATTTTTCAAACAAGGTTCCAACATTGTCCTCATCTGTGATCGGAATGCTACGACGAGAAATCATATCTCCTGCATCCATTTCCTTAACCATTTCCATAATGGTCACACCAGCTTCCTCATCCCCTTGAATCAAGGCATAATGGATTGGCGCTCCACCACGGTGTTTAGGAAGAAGGGAGGCGTGAACATTGACCGCAAAATCCATGCTATCAAGGAGTTTACTTGGAAGAAATTGCCCAAAAGCAGCAGTCACAATTCCATCCGCTCCTAGTTTCATAATAGCTTCCATCTCTGGACTTCCAGATAGTTTTTCAGGTTGGTAGATAGGAAGTCCTGCCTCTTTGGCAGCCTGCTTGACTGGGGTTTCTTGGATAACTTTTTTACGACCAACAGCACGGTCTGGCTGGGTCACAACAGCTAGAATTTCGTAACGGTCATCTGTCAAAAGTCCTTTTAAAACTGTTGCTGAAAAGTCGGGAGTCCCCATAAAGATTAATTTTGTCATATCTTCTCCTTCTTATAAAAATTGCTGTGGTTCATGGTCAATGCTGAGACGGAGCTCACTATTTTCCCGTTCTTGAGTCAAGGCCAGAACCTGATTTAGAGTCGGCCCCAGCTCATCTTCTAAACGGTATTTAATCAAAATCTGGTAATGATAGAGGTTGTGGGTACGAGCAATCGGTTTTGGCGTCGGCCCGAGAATCTTACTGGTCTCTGACAAGCCTGACCGCAAAATATTCATCACTTCATAGGCACGTTTAACAACCTCTTCTTCTTTCTTATGAGAAAGGGTAATGCCAATGGTGAAATAGTAAGGTGGATAGCCAAGTTGTCGTCTGGTACCCATTTCATAAGCATAAAAACCTCCGTAGTCCTGATCCTTGGCAAATCGAATAGCATAGTGCTGCGGATTGTAGGACTGTATCAAGACCTGACCAGCTTTTTCAGCACGTCCTGCCCGGCCTGCAACCTGGGTCAAGAGTTGAAAGGTTCTCTCAGAAGAACGGAAATCAGGCAGATTTAAGGCAGTATCCGCATTGAGAACTCCGACCAGGGTCACATTGGGAAAATCCAATCCCTTGGCAATCATCTGAGTACCAAGTAAAATATCTGCTTCCCCTCGACCAAACTGGTCAAGCAGAGCTTGGTGACTACCTTTCTTGCGCGTCGTATCCACATCCATGCGTAAAATCCGAGCCTGAGGAAAGAGTTTTGCTAGCTCGTCATAAGCCTTCTGGGTTCCCGTCCCGTAGTAGCGAATGCTGCGACTCTTACAGTTAGGACAGACCTGAGGAATGTCCTTTGAAAAACCACAATAATGGCAATTCATGGTCTTGGTATCCATGTGCAAGGTTAGAGAAATGTCACAGTTGGGACAAGTATCCACCGTCCCACACTCCCGACACATGACAAAGCTAGAATAACCTCGGCGATTGAGCATGAGAACCACCTGCTCTTTTTTAGCCAGACGGTCTTGGATAGCCTCTAGCAAAGGAGGCGTAAAGTTTGACGTCTCGTTTTGTCCGATATAATCCCGAAAGTCAATTACTTGAACCTCAGGGATTGTAGCCAAAGGATTGGCGCGTTGGGTCAGACGTAAATGTTGATAAACGCCTTTGCCAGCCCGAGCACGACTTTCTAAGCTCGGTGTTGCGGAACCAAGAACCAATGCCGCTTGATTGTATTGGGCCCGTAAAACAGCCACCTCTCTGGCATGGTAACGGGGATTACTGTCCTGCTTATAAGTCGCTTCATGCTCCTCATCAATAATCATAACACCTAGATTTTTCAGCGGAGCAAAGATGGCAGATCTAGCACCCACAACAACTTGTGCATCGCCACGTTCCACCTTGCGCCATTCATCATACTTTTCACCATTAGACAAGCCTGAGTGAAGAATGGCCACTTTCTCACCAAATCGAGCAATAAAACGCTCCGTCATCTGTGGAGTCAAGGAAATCTCAGGCACCAGCAAAATAGCTGTCTTGTCCTTATCCAGGGCTCCTTGGATAATCTGCAAGTAAACCTCAGTCTTCCCACTTCCTGTAATTCCTTGAAGGAGGAAGGGAGGCTGGTGACTGCCAATCGCACTGACAACCGCATCTCGCGCCTGTCTTTGTTCTGGATTCAACTCCAAAGGCCGACTTGCCTCAATGCCTTCAAAATAAGCAGCCGAGCGTTGAACTTCCTTTTGGACTATGGTAACAGCACCTTGTTCCACAAAGAAGTTGACTTGCTCCCGCGAGTAGGACTCTAGCAAACTAGCCAAGGAAGCACTCTCAGGATGAGACAGCAGATAGTCTCTCAGTTCTAACTTTTTCTTGGCGCGTGTAGAAATCTCTACACCTTCTAACTGAACAAGATCAACCTCATACCAAGACTGGGTCTTGACCTTCTTTTGATCGACCGCCTGATATTCTAGACCAAGCAGGCCTTTTCTAGTCAATCGCATCATTTCGGTCTGTTTGGAGATGTCTAGAGAAGAAAAAGCAAGTGAATTTTCTGAACCAAACAGACGCTCTCGGTCTTCCTGACTCAGACCTTCCAGAGGATAGAGAATCTTGTCATAGCTGGAGTTCAGAAATCCCGGTAACATAGCCTTGAGGATAGAGATTTTGTAGGAGAAGACAGATTTGCGTAACTCCTCAGCCAGCCAGAGTTGTTCTTGCGTGAGAACAGGGGAAAAATCCAGTACCTCGGCAATATGTTTTAAATCTTGCTCCATCTCTTCTTCATCCGATTGAGTCTCCAAACCAAGAACAATCCCTTGAATCAGGCGATTTCCCTTACCAAAAGGCACATGAACCCGCATCCCAACTTCCAGCATTCCCAGAAATTCCTCCGGAATCCTGTAACTATAGGGCTGGTCCGTCTGCATCAAGGGCACATCTACGATTATCTTGGCTATAGCCATCTTCTCACCTCCTCCTTGTCAGTACATTCTTACAATAGAAAAAATAAGATTGAGTCCCCCCAACCTTAAATTTTTTCACCATCTTCTTTTTCTTTAGCGATTTGCTCTTTGATTTTCTTTTCTTCTTCTTCTTTGCGACGTTTTTCTTCTTCGATACGGCGACGCACTGCTTCACGTTTTCCTTCTGGATCTGGGTGAATTGTAACGTTTCCTGATTCGATTTCTTCTAAAGCGCGAAGAGTTGATTTTTCAGACTTGAAACCTTGGGTTGCTGGCGCACCTGCTTCCAATTCGTGGGCACGTTTAGCTTCCAAGATTACGAGTGAATATTTTGATGGAACCTTGTCGAGCAAGGTATCAATAGAGGGTTTTAACATCATTTGCTTGTACCTATTTTCTAAATTTTATCGGGTAGTTGGAGATTTTGGTAACATCTCCTGATAGTGACCAATGACACGATCCACACGGAAGTGCTCTGCTTCGATAACACGTTTGACACGCTCAGCAGCTAGGGGCACCTGATCGTTAACAATCGCATAATCATACTCACGCATGAGGGCAATTTCTTCCTTGGCTTTTTCGATTCGTTGGGCAATCACTTCTGCACTATCTGTTCCACGACCTACCAAGCGATCTTGCAGTTCATCCAAATCTGGTGGTGTCAGGAAGATAAAGACAGCATCTGGAACCTTTTTCTTAACCTGAAGAGCACCTTGAACTTCAATTTCAAGGAAAACATCAATTCCCTTGTCCAAGGTTTCATTGACATAGGTCAGAGGAGTTCCATAGTAGTTGCCGACGTATTCTGCGTATTCCAACATCTGTCCTTGACGAATCAGCTCTTCAAACTCTTCACGAGTGCGGAAGAAATAGTCAACACCATCCACTTCTCCAGGACGTTGTGCGCGTGTCGTCATCGATACAGAGTATTGAAATTGGTTTTCAGAACTCTCAAAAATCTCTCTTCTAACCGTTCCTTTTCCAACCCCTGAAGGACCAGAAAAAACGATTAGTAAGCCTCGGTCTGCCATTGTGTCTCCTTTTAGTCAGTCTGTGAAATAACATTTCTCTAGAATAATGGCAAAAAGCCAGATTATCCTTTACAGTCTTTCTATCTAGTGTAACAAAAAAGCAGTAATTTTTCAACTGCTCTTTCCTATTTATTTAGCATAATCTACTGCACGAAGCTCACGAATCACGGTTACCTTGATATTTCCTGGGTAATCGAGATTGTTTTCAATTTTCTCACGAACTTTGTGAGCCAAGATTGTGACTTTGTCGTCCTTGATTTGTCCTGGATTGACCATGATACGGATTTCACGTCCTGCTTGAAGGGCAAAGCTATTTTGTACCCCTTCAAAGCCGTTAGCAATTTCTTCCAAATCATGGAGACGTTTGATGTAGCTTTCAAGAGACTCACTACGAGCACCTGGACGTGCCGCGCTCAAGGCGTCTGCTGCAGCGACGATCACTGCAATGACGCTCTCAGCTTCAACATCACCGTGGTGGCTAGCGATCGTATTGACCACAACTGGGTGTTCCTTATACTTACGTGCCAATTCCATACCGATTTCAACGTGGCTACCCTCAACCTCACGGTCAATGGCTTTTCCGATATCGTGAAGGAATCCAGCACGACGGGCAAGAGCCGCATTTTCACCAAGTTCGCTGGCCATAATACCAGCCAACTTAGCAACCTCAATCGAATGACGCAAGACATTTTGTCCATATGAAGTACGGAACTGCAAGCGACCCATGATTTTCATCAAGTCTGGATGAAGGTTTGGCGCACCAATCTCATAGGCTGCTGCCTCACCGTATTCACGGATCTTATTGTCAATCTCTTGGCGGTTTTTCTCAACCAACTCTTCGATACGAGCTGGGTGGATACGACCATCCTTGAGCAACATTTCCATAGTCATACGGGCAATCTCACGACGGATTGGGTCAAAACCTGACAAGGTCACCACTTCTGGCGTATCGTCGATAATGACATCAACCCCTGTCAAACTTTCAAAGGTACGAATGTTACGACCTTCACGACCAATAATGCGTCCCTTCATAGTATCATCTGGCAGATGAACTGTTGAGTTTGTTGACTCCGCTACATATTCACCAGCGATACGTTGCATAGCTTGAACCAGGATGTCCTTGGCCATTTTGTCAGAACGTTCCTTGACCTCTTGCTCAGCTTCACGAATGCGGCTGGCAATCTCCTTGGTCAAGTTTTCCTCTGTCTGAGCCAAGATAATATCTCGTGCTTCTGCCTGAGACAGGGCACCAATACGCTCTAGTTCTGCTTCTTTTTGTCTTTCGACTTCCTCTAATTGCTCTTCACGCGCATCAAGGTTTTTCGCTCTATCAGAAATACTTTGTTCTTTTTGTTCAAGTGTTTGTTCTTTACTCGTCAAATTATCGTCCTTACGGTCGAGGCTAGTAGCTCTCTCGGTCAAACGACTTTCGATTTGTTTGAGTTCTTGACGTTCTGATTTGAATTCAGCGTCCACTTCTTCACGGTATTTTCTGGCTTCTTCTTTGGCCTCCAATAGTGCTTCTTTTTTAAGAGACTTGCTTTCACGTTTAGCTTCATTAACAAGTAAATCTGCTTCACGCTCAGCTTGTCCACGTAAATTAGTTGCTTCTTGTTCAGCATTTAAAAGCATCAACTCCGCAGCTTCCTGAGATGATTTCATCTTGGCTGAGATGCTGACATATCCAATGACTAAACCAATGATGACGGCAAAAACAGCAATCGCAAGCGACATGATTTCCATGTTTTTACCTCATTTTATTGTTATTCCGAATGACATACATTCTTTTACATTCTACCATAAAAAAGTGATTTTCACAAACCTAAAATAGAATATGTTTTGGGGAATTTGGAGTGAATTTGGAGTTTAGCTCCCTGAATTTATCTGGATAATCTTTATTGCTTAGAATCCGTAACGTCAGCAAAAATATCAAAAAGCCTACTTCGCAGTAGACTTAGTTTGTTTCTATTCTAATCGGTACTCTTCCAAAATTCTGCTCTACTATACTTGGATTTCCAAGTTGATAAATCTGGTCTGCCTTTTGGGTCATAGCATCCCAGGGTTCTTTGCCAATTCGGCTGACTAGATTGACCTGCCCTTTCAAAGACTTGAGATGTTGCCTGCCTTTTTCAGTAAATCCAAGGACATGAATGGCTTCTGGCAAGTCACTTTCTCTGGCCTGCACCAAGATATAGGTCAAGAGGCGTCTGACACGCGCCTTAGTATAACGCTTGGTAGCAACCGCCTCAACCAAGTCTTCCACAGATTGGGCTGGTTTAATAGCCTCTTTAATGCGCACAGCCATTTCTTGATTGACCTGATAGATAGTGGTTAGGTCTGGATTTGACAAGATTTGATAGCGGAGCAAGGGAAAATAGTCTTCCCAGCTCACCTTACTGGCCTGCTCAAAGAGGGCAACAGAAGGCATAAAGCGTTCTAAGAAATCTTGATCCTTCTGGTGCTGACGAAGAGCTGTCGCCGAAGCAAAGTCCACATCTTTATCTACAGAATGGTAGCCCGCCCCCTGACGCTGAATCGGATGCAGTTTGGTGTTGTGTCCAACAACGGCTTTGGCATAGGCAAGAGCAAGAACATGATTGGGCGTATTGCCTGAAAAATCAAGACCTGCAAATTCCTTCCACATGGTTTGGGTTTTCTGGGGATAGGAAAGGGAATCAGGCAAATTTTCCACAAATTTCTCCATCTCAGTCCCCTGCTCTGTGTATAAGTCAGCGATTTTCTGGTAATCTAGAACTTCCTCCGTCCCAAAAGCGAGGCTATCAATGCCCAAACGAGTCAAGATATCCACAGCCCCTTGGCCGAAGAAATCCGCCGCCTGAACACTGACTAAAAATGGCAATTCCACTACCAGATCCGCTCCATTTTCCAGCGCCATCTGGGCTCGTGTCCACTTATCCACGATAGCAGGCTCTCCACGCTGCATGAAATTCCCTGACATGGCAACGATTTTCAGTCCCTCAGCCTGATTTAGCAGGTACTTATGCCCATTATGAAAGGGATTAAACTCCGCGATAATACCTGTGATGGTCATGATAATCTCCTACTTCTGCGCGACAAAAAACCAACGGGTGCTAGTTTCTGTAGGCTCTTTGTCCTCAAAGTCCGCATAAAGTTTGAAGGACTTGAAACCAGCCTGTTCCAGCAAAATATCATAGGTCAGGACCTCATAAGTCCGCTCCTCATGCACTTCATCGTGGCGACTAAAGGAACCGTCAGCCTCCTTGATAAAAAAGGTCAACTCATGCACGATGGAGTGAGGTGCTTCGTCCTCGTAGGTATCCCAGAGCATGGCGAAATCTTCCGCATTTTCATGGTAGGAATAGCCTGGAAAAACTTCATCTGTCTGGTAGGTGGAATGCACATCAAAGATAAAGACACCATCATCATTGAGGGCATTATAAACTTCTTTGAAAACATCCCCCACTTCCACTTCATCCTGCATGTAGCAGATAGAATCCGAATAACACGTGACAAAGTCGAATTTCCCTGCCTTGGATAAATCCAGCATATTGCCTTCAATAAAATCAATCTTTTGCTTGGCCGAAGCCGCTCTCTTTTCAGCAATCTTCAACATATCCCCACTCAAGTCAAGTCCAGTCACATCAAAACCAGCCTGAGAGAAGCGCACAGATTGAATTCCTGTCCCACAAGCCAGCTCCAAGAGTTTCTTTCTCTCCTTGTTTTTAGGCAAGTGACGCAGAGAAAAATCCGTCCATTTGTCATATAAACTATCGTCCATCACAGCATCGTAAACAGCCGCAAAGGTTTCATAAGTTGCCATAATCATGATACCAAGAGCTCCATGGTAAACACTACTAGCCCTATACCTTTCTATCCATTTTTTCTAAAATAAGCAAAGAAACCCAGTTGACTGCAACTGAGTTCGTCTTCTAAGCAAGAGTTTCAGATAAATCTACTGAATCCGCCTCATGCCATAGTTTTTCTAGGTTATAGTGGGCACGCATTTCTTCTGAAAAGACATGCACAACGACAGCACCAAGGTCCAGCAAGACCCAACCTCCAGCTGCGTCGCCTTCGACATGACTGCCTTTAAATCCTGCTTCCGCTACTTTTTCACGGATATTATCAGCGATAGTATCCAACTGACGGCTATTCATAGAGCTAGTGATCACAAAGTAGTCTGTCACACTGGTCAATTCTTGTACGTCAAGTGCGAGAATATCCTCCGCACGTTTCTCATCAGCCGCTTTCACGACTAGTTCTAGTAATTCTTTTTCGTTCATTTAGTCCTCTTTCAAATAGTGCACAAAGGCGTTATAGGTTTCAAGGGTTTGGGGATAGATGGGGAATCCCTGATGGGCTAGATGCTCCACGGTACGAGCTGTTTCGTAGGCCACCGCCTTATTGAGCGATAGCTCAGCAATCTCACGTGCCACATCTACTCCAGGAAAGGCTCGATTGTGCTCGATATAGTCTGCGACGTAGATGACCTTATCTAGGTCTGTCATCTGACCAGCACCGACTGTATGGATTTCAATGGCTCGTAGAATTTCAGAATCATGCAAATTCAAATCTTCCTGAATCTTGTAGATGCCAACCATACCATGCCAGACATTATTGCCCCAGTTTTTGAGGTTAGGGTCTAGCTGATAACGGTCAATCAAGTTTAAAAATTCCTGATCTGACAACTTCTTAGCATAGTCATGAAGAAGGCCTGCTAAACCTGCCTTCTCAACATCTACTCCAAATCGTTGGGCTAGTTCTATGGCTGCACGCTCCACACCCAAACAATGGGTTAAACGTTTTTCAGGTAGAAGCTCTGCCATTTTTTCCAACAAAGCCTCACTAGAGCAGTTGATATAGTCTTGATAGGCCATCAGTAGAGACCCTCCTTCTCGATGTAGTCTAGCACAGGCTGAGGCAGGAGAAAGTTGGGTTTCCGACCTTGAGCAAGGAAGTCACGCACCATGCTGGACGAGATATCCATAAGAGGCATATCCACCCAGATAACTGGATAGGAAGTCCCTGCCTTGTAGCGTGGACGCTGAACCCCCACAAACTGGACCATGTCAACCAGCTCATCAATTCGGTACCACTTAGGCAGATAGTCTACCATATCAGCGCCAATAATGAAGTAATAATCCGTGTCTGGATGTTGCTCTGTTAAAATCTTCATGGTGTTGTAGGTATAAGAAATGCCCTTGCGCTCCAACTCAATAGTTTCAATGTCCAGACCTTCAATCCCCTCAATCGCCAATTCAAGCATCTTGAGACGATGGTGTTCAGGGATGGTTTCTTTTTTGTCCACATGAGGAGGTTGGTATTCAGGCATGAGCAAGACCTGGTCCAGTCCCAACTGCTGACGTACTTGGTCCGCAACAATCAGATGGGCATTGTGAACTGGGTTAAAATTCCCCCCTAAAATCCCGACTTGTTTGCGTTTTTTCTCCTTGATTTCTGGCTCCAACTCTACCTTGGTAAAGGGAGTCAATAATTCGATTGCCATAGGCTAGTCTCCTTTATTTCTCTGTAAAAACAGTTGTTTGGAGTAGTTTTTCTAGATTTCTTTGACTTTTTTAGAAATCTTGCGATTTTCTTTCTTGCTGGATTGTTTAAACAAAATCAAGATGCGTCCGATTTTTTGGACTGTATCCACACCGATTTCTTCTTCCAAGATTTCAGCTACTTCGTGGATATTTTCATCAGTGTTTTGCAAGAGCGTTACTTTAATCAATTCACATGCGTCAAGAGCCTGACGGACACTGGTTTTGATTTGGTCGTTGAGTCCATTTTTTCCGATTTGGATGATGGGTTTAAGGGTGTGTGCCTGGCTGTTGAGGAAGGCACGTTGTTTTGATGTTAATGACATAATTTCTTCCTTGTTTTTTTGATAGTTATTTTAGGTGGTGAGGGACGGTCGGAACTAATTTTCCAAAGATCTCATCTTTGAAAAATGGATTTCCTGACCTCACAATTGAGCCTTGGTCTCAATTGTGCCCCTTGCCAATCTACAGATTGGCAAGACACCACGGCAATAACTATCTTTGTATGAGCTCACTTTGTTCGCTCAGCGATTTTGTTTTAAATAATTGCTTTTCGTGTGACGACTGCGACGCCTTCTGGTGCACAGACGGCGACTTTTGCGGTGCCTGTTACGCGGATCCAACCGAGTCCTGAGATGACTAGGTCTGTCTTATCCTTGATGTTAAATACATGTTGGACTAGTTTTGGAAAATCTTCTTTCTCCTTGCTATTTGGTGGGGTTAGAAGAGTTCCAAGGTGCTTGTCGTAAAAGGCACTAGCTCCTTCAAGCTTGGTACGATGCAATTTGAGTTCATTGTCAAAGAAGGCAGTGAAACCTTGCTTCTCACCCGCAATGAAGTCAAAACGTCCGAGACCTCCTAAAAACAGGGTTTGTTCAGGATTGAGCTGATAGGTTTTAGGTTTGATTTCCTTTTTAGGGCTGACATACTTGAGGTTTTTAGCCGTCAAATAGTGAGCCATCTGGTGACGGTGGATAATCCCCGGTGTATCATAGATATAAGATCCGTCGTCAAGCGGAATCTCAATCTTGTCCAAGGTTGTCCCTGGGAAGCGTGAAGTCGTGATGACATTCTGATCACCTGTGATTTCTTGTATAATGGCATTGATAAGGGTTGATTTTCCAACGTTGGTCACCCCAACCACATAGACATCACGGCCCTTACGGTAGTGTTCAATCTTGTCAATGACTTCCTTGATGGCATGTTTGTTTTGTGCCGAAGTTAGGACGACATCGACTGGACGAAGACCTTCTTCGTGGGCACGCTCCATGAGCCACTGGCTAATCTTGCCTGGTTTTACTGACTTGGGCAGGATATCTTTTTTATTTCCAACCAAGAGGACATCATTGCCCGAGACAAAGCGTGGCAAACCTGGGATGACAGAGCCATTAAAATCAAAGATATCAATGACATTGACCACCAAGGCGTCACTGTCTCCCACCTCGTGCAAGAGCTTGAGGAAATCATCGTCCGTCAACTGGACATCCGTGATTTCATTGTAGTGGCGGAGACGGAAACAGCGTTGGCAATAGACTTCGCCAGTTTCCAAACCTTTTTCAAGTGCCGACTGGGGGGTAAAACCAAGACCAGCCTTATCTGTCGTCTGAATGGTTGCTCCACAACCAATACAGAGAATTTCTTCCATAGTTAAATTCCTTTTTTATATGTAATCGGTCCGTACTGTTCAGTGATTTTTCGCATCACACGGCGCTCACGAGCTCGGTTAATCTGCGTTTTGATCGAGTCATGTTGGACCAAGGGTTTGACTAAAATCGAGCGAATGCCAGCACGGTGGGCTGCTCGAATATCGGTCATGAGCTGGTCGCCAACCATGACCACTTCACTTTTCTCATAGTGAAACTCCTTCATGGCACGATTAATCCCTAATGTGAAGGGCTTCAGAGCCCAATAAACGTAGTCAATTCCAAACTTCTCAACTGCTCGTTGGACGCGTTTTTTAGTATTATTTGAGACTACGATAATGCGAATGCCCGCGTCCCGAAGGTCATGTAGCCATTGTTTCATTTCTGGCGTCCCGTCAGGGTTGTTCCAAGCAATGAGGGTATTATCCAAATCGACCAAAACAGCCTTGATTCCATGCGCCTGCAGGCTTGGGACTGTCAGATCATAGACTGCTTCCACAGCAAAGTCTGGCATGTAGTTTTCAATCACCATTTTGGCTCCTTTTCTTTTATTTTCTAGTAATTTTCTTCAGCCATTGAGATAAGGCCACCCATAAAATCAAGCTAGTCATTAAGATATAAATCCAAGCATTTGGCTCTTCTGTAAATGGTAGAGGAACATTCATTCCGAAGAAACCTGTAATAACCGCAAGTACTGCTAGTAAGACGGAGATAATAGTCAAAATTGACAAACTATCATTCAAGTTATTGTTTAGGATGTTGTTGTAAGAAGCTGAGAGTTGTTGCAAGACTTGAGAAATCAAGTCTGTCATAGACACCAACTGATGGGCTTCAATCATAGCATCATCAAACTGCTCTCGTTCGACATCATTAAATCTCCGATAAAGAGCATGGCCCTGGATATGTTCCAAGAGGAGTCGATTTTGTTTTGCTGCTGCTGTCAAGTAAACCATACCAGTCTCCAAGTCAGAGAGGGCGAAGAGATTTTTCTTTGTTGTAGTTTGACGTAGCAAGGCACTAATTTCGTCCTTACTTTTATCCATCTCTTCAATGACAGGATAATAAGCGTTACTGATAATCTCTAAACCAGCAAAGAGAAACTTGTAAATAGAAAGCGACTCATGGCTATCCAGATAAGCTGACATCTGATCAATGACATAAGCATTCTTATGGTTGCTGATGGTAATCATTCGTTGTCTTTCGACGATAAAGGTCATGGGAATCGCTTCATAATATTCTTTGTCTTTTTCTAAATCAAGAACATTATAAATAAAGGTTACCGTCTCCGTTTCACGGTTATAATCCATATGAGCTCGTTCATTTCTATCCAGAGCATACTCAATGGTTTCCTTGTCCAATCCATAGATGTCAGAAAGATCTTCCATATTTTTAATCTTATCCACATCAAGGTCTATCCAGGTACAACCATTGCCCAACTGCTTTTCTAAAACCATCTTTTCTCCTTTATTAAACTCTTTCTATTGTACCACAAATTACTTAAAATAACAGGTCTAGTCTGTGCGTGAGAAATTGCTAACAACTGTGATATTTCGGTTAGGAACAAAGTGAAGAGCTTGCTCCTCGCTACGAAGCTGGGTCGTACGAATACCGACACTAACCACCTTGCCTGATACAGTAATGGGGCCATTTGTCAGAACGACCTCATCTCCCACATCCAGTTGATGTTCAAAGAGGATGAAAAAGCCATTGATGACATCAGATAGAAAGCCTTGGGCTCCCATCCCAATCGCCACCCCAGCAATACCAGCTCCAGCAAGCAAACTAGAAACTGGCAAACCTAAAATCGACAAAATGCAGTAGAGTAAAAAGAAATATAGCGTATAATTAAACACATTTTCTAGTAAACGCGAAATAGTCTTTTGGCGCCCGACATCATGACGAGACATTTTTAGAGAAGGTTTGACAATTCTCTGCACCATGGTATGAAGCATTTTTTTAGCAATATAAAATACAATCAAAAGCAGTAAAAGAGAAATGACCTTGGTGAGAATATTCTCGATAATGGTTGTCACATCTAACTTTTCAATATAAGCTTGAATAAATTTTTGCATAGAAAACTCCTTTCATTTATTATACCATACTTTCATAAAGTTTCATTCTCCATAAATATTCAAAAATAATTTCAAAAATAGACAGAAAATTCTTGATTTTAGTTCATATTTATACTATAATCATAAACATTACACAACAAAGGAGATTGGTATGAAAAAATTTATCCACGCTTGGAATAAGGCAAGCCTAATCAAACGTATCTTGATTGGCATGCTTATTGGAGGAACCCTAGGACTGACATTTCCTAACGTTTCAGGAATTGGTCTACTCGGGGATTTATTCGTCGGAGGTCTAAAAGCTGTTGCTCCTATCCTAGTCTTTGCCCTCGTTGCCAATGCCCTTTCCCAACATCAAAAGGGACAAGATAGCAATATGAAAACTGTTATCTTCCTTTACTTGGTGGGAACCTTTGCCGCTGCCCTTATCGCTGTACTAGCAAGTTTTATCGTACCTGTTGAAATTACCCTAAATAGTGCCAATACTGAAATTGCACCACCAGATGGGATTGGACAGGTCCTCAGCAACCTCTTGCTCAAACTGGTTGACAATCCAGTCAATGCCCTCATTACTGCCAACTACATCGGTATCCTATCTTGGGCAGTTGTTTTCGGGATTGCCATGAGAGAAGCCAGCAAAAATAGTAAAGAATTACTAAAAACTATCGCTGACGTGACTTCTAAAATTGTCGAATGGATCATCAACCTGGCTCCATTTGGAATCCTTGGTCTTGTTTTTAAAACCATTTCTGACAAGGGAATCGGAAGCCTTGCCAACTACGGTATTTTATTGGTTCTATTAGTAACGACTATGCTTTTTGTTGCCCTTGTGGTCAACCCTTTGATTGCCTTCTTCTTTATGAGACGCAATCCTTACCCTCTAGTTTGGAACTGCCTCCGTGTCAGCGGTGTGACAGCCTTTTTCACTCGTAGTTCTGCGGCTAACATTCCTGTCAACATGAAACTCTGCCATGACCTTGGGCTAAACCCAGATACCTATTCTGTTTCTATCCCACTTGGTTCTACTATCAACATGGCAGGGGCAGCGATTACTATTAACGTTTTGACCCTTGCTGCAGTTAACACTCTTGGAATCCCTGTTGACTTTGCCACAGCCTTTGTCCTCAGTGTAGTAGCAGCTATCTCAGCCTGCGGTGCTTCTGGTATTGCGGGAGGTTCCCTCCTTCTTATCCCAGTTGCTTGTAGCCTTTTCGGTATTTCTAACGATATTGCCATGCAAGTTGTTGGGGTTGGATTTGTGATTGGTGTCATCCAAGACTCATGTGAAACAGCCCTTAACTCTTCCACAGATGTCCTCTTTACCGCCGTTGCCGAATACGCAGCAGCCCGTAAAAAATAACTCATAAAGGCAAGCCTGCTCAGGTCTTGTCTTTTACGCTTTTATTCTAACTTATCAGGAAATTCTTATGTCTATTAGCCAACGTACGACCAAGATCATCTTAGCTACCTGTCTTGCCTGTTTTCTTGCTTATTTTCTCAATCTTTCCTCAGCAGTTTCGGCTGGAATTATCGCTCTCTTGAGCCTATCTGATACGCGTAGAAGTACCTTAAAACTGGCTCGCAATCGACTCTTTTCCATGCTCCTAGCTCTGGCTATCGGTGTTCTAGCTTTTCACTTGAGCGGATTTCATATCTGGAGTCTTGGCCTCTATCTTGCCTTCTATGTGCCTCTAGCCTACAAGATGGGTTGGGAAATTGGCATCACACCAAGCACTGTTTTGGTTAGCCATCTCTTGATTCAAGAATCAACCTCCCCAGACCTTCTAGTCAATGAATTCCTTCTCTTTACAATCGGTACAGGATTTGCTTTACTAGTCAATCTCTACATGCCTTCACGAGAAGAGGAAATCCAGCACTACCACACGCTGGTGGAAGAAAAGTTAAAAGATATCCTCCTACGCTTCAAATACTATTTATCCAGAGGGGATGGACGCAACCGAGCACAGCTGGTAGCAGAATTAGACACGCTTTTGGAAGAAGCACTCAGACTGGTCTATCTGGATCACTCTGACCACCTCTTTCACCAGACCGACTACCATATCCACTACTTTGAGATGAGACAGCGACAAAGTCGTATCCTGCGAAATATGGCCCAGCAAATTAACACCTGTCACCTAGCTGCCAGTGAAAGCCTAATTTTAGCGCAACTCTTTTCAAAAATTGCAGGTCAACTGAGCCAGACCAATCCTGCTTCTGATTTACTAGATGAAATCGAACGCTATCTGGAAGTCTTTCGGAACCGCAGTCTGCCCAAGACAAGAGAAGAATTTGAAACCCGCGCCACCCTTCTCCAACTCCTACGTGAAGCCAAAACCTTCATCCAAGTAAAAGTTGATTTTTACCAAAAATATGGACAGTAATACTCTTCAAAAATCTCTTCAAACTACATCAGCTTCACCTTGCCGTAAGTATGGTTACTGACTTCGTCAGTTCTATCCACAACCTCAAAACAGTGTTTTGAGCAGCCTGCGGCTAGCTTCCTAGCTTGCTCTTTGATTTTCGAAGAGTATAAAAAAGAAAACTTCAGACCAATCACAAAAAGTGAATATCTGAAGTTTTCTTTTATTTGTGGCCCAAGAATGAACATTCCTGGACTTCTCTTATTAGAATATTTAAATCAATCAACATAAAGGTTACCTATTATTAGATTACGACACTGAGTTTTACGAATCGATACTATTCGTAAAACTTTACTAGTGGAGCGCCTAGCCAAGTTCGATAGAAACTTGGCGTTAGTTACTTAGATTGTTACACAATCAAGTAACTTTGGCGATCTACATCTTCTCTTCCAACTCTACATCTGGATACTTGTCCGCAAACCAGCGGAGGGCAAAGTCATTTTCAAAGAGGAAAACTGGTTGGTCAAAACGGTCTTTGGCCAAGATATTGCGGCTTGATGACATGCGTTCATCCAAGTCCTCAGGCTTGATCCAGCGAACAGTCTTTTTACCCATTGGGCTCATGACTACTTCCGCATTGTACTCGCCTTCCATACGATGCTTGAAGACTTCAAACTGGAGTTGGCCGACAGCACCCAGCATATACTCGCCTGTTTGGTAATTCTTATAAAGCTGAATAGCACCTTCTTGCACCAGTTGCTCAATCCCCTTGTGGAAGGATTTCTGCTTCATGACATTCTTAGCAGAAACTTTCATGAAAATTTCAGGAGTAAAGGTTGGCAACGGTTCAAACTCAAACTTGTTTTTTCCAACCGTCAAAGTATCCCCAACCTGATAAGTACCTGTATCGTAAACACCGATAATATCACCTGCCACGGCATTGGTCACATTCTCACGACTCTCCGCCATAAACTGAGTAACATTAGATAGTTTGGCACCCTTACCAGTACGAGGCAGGTTGACACTCATCCCGCGCTCGAACTCACCCGAAACGATACGGACAAAGGCGATACGGTCACGGTGACGAGGGTCCATGTTGGCTTGGATTTTAAAGACAAATCCTGAGAAATCCTTGTCGTAAGGATCCACAATTTCGCCATCTGTTTTCTTGTGTCCATGTGGTTCTGGAGCAAACTTAAGGAAGGTTTCAAGGAAGGTCTGGACACCAAAGTTAGTAAGAGCTGAACCGAAGAAGACAGGTGTCAATTCTCCAGCAAGGATAGCTTCCTCTGAGAATTCATTTCCAGCTTCATTTAAAAGTTCAATATCATCTTTGACTTGCTCGTAGAAAGGATTGCTACCAAAAAGCTTGTCCCCATCTTCTAAACTGGCAAAACGTTCATCCCCCTTATAGAGCTCCAAGCGTTGGTTATAGAGGTCATAGAGCCCTTCAAAGGCTTTCCCCATCCCGATTGGCCAGTTCATCGGATAGCTCGCAATGCCTAGAACTTCTTCTAATTCTTGCAAGAGATCCAAAGGCTCACGACCGTCACGGTCCAGCTTGTTCATAAAGGTAAAGACTGGAATACCACGGTGTTTCACAACCTCAAACAATTTCTTAGTTTGGGCCTCGATACCCTTGGCAGAGTCCACCACCATGACCGCAGCATCCACCGCCATCAAGGTACGATAGGTATCTTCTGAGAAGTCCTCATGCCCTGGCGTGTCGAGGATATTCACGCGCTTGCCATCGTAGTCAAACTGCATAACAGATGAAGTCACGGAAATCCCACGTTGCTTCTCGATATCCATCCAGTCAGACTTGGCAAAAGTCCCTGTTTTCTTTCCTTTTACCGTACCAGCCTCACGAATCTCGCCCCCAAAGTAGAGCAACTGCTCGGTGATGGTTGTTTTCCCCGCGTCCGGGTGGGAGATGATGGCAAAAGTACGACGTTTCTTAATTTCTTCTTGAATATTCATAAGTTCTCTTTCTTTGATTCTCTATTTTTCTTGTTTCAATAGCTAAGAATGATTTCTACATTGGATTTTACCATTCCTTTCAACACTCCATTATATCGGATTTTGCCATTTTTTTCAATTTCTATTTCTTTTCACTTATCCCTCCCTTATTTATAGGAAAATATGGTAAAATAGAACAGACTAAAAATCATCATTTCACGAAAGGATGCAAGATGAAAATTACGCAAGAAGAGGTAACACACGTTGCCAATCTTTCAAAATTAAGATTCTCTGAAGAAGAAACTGCTGCCTTTGCGACAACCTTGTCTAAAATTGTTGACATGGTTGAGTTGCTGGGCGAAGTTGACACAACCGGTGTCGCACCTACTACAACTATGGCTGACCGTAAGACCGTACTCCGACCTGATGTGGCCGAAGAAGGAACAGACCGTGATCGCTTGTTTAAAAACGTACCTGAAAAAGACAACTACTATATCAAGGTACCAGCTATCCTAGACGATGGAGGAGATGCCTAATGACTTTTAACAATAAAACCATTGAAGACTTGCACAATCTCCTTGTCTCTAAGGAAATTTCTGCAACAGAATTAACCCAAGCAACGCTTGAAGATATCAAGTCTCGAGAGACAGCTATCAACGCTTTCGTCACCATCGCTGAAGAGCAAGCTCTTGCTCAAGCTAAAGCTATTGATGAAGCTGGAATTGACGCTGATAATGTCCTTTCAGGAATTCCACTTGCAGTTAAAGATAATATCTCTACAGACGGTATTCTCACAACTGCAGCCTCAAAAATGCTCTACAACTACGAGCCAATCTTTGATGCGACAGCCGTTTCCAATGCAAAAGCGAAAGGCATGATTGTCGTAGGGAAAACTAACATGGACGAATTTGCCATGGGTGGTTCTGGTGAGACTTCTCACTACGGAGCAACTAAAAATGCTTGGGACCACAGCAAGGTTCCTGGTGGCTCGTCTAGTGGTTCTGCCGTAGCTGTAGCGTCAGGGCAAGTCCGCTTATCACTTGGTTCTGATACTGGTGGTTCCATCCGCCAACCTGCTGCCTTCAACGGGATTGTTGGTCTCAAACCAACCTACGGAACTGTTTCTCGTTTCGGTCTCATTGCCTTTGGTAGTTCATTAGACCAGATTGGACCTTTTGCTCCTACTGTTAAGGAAAATGCTCTCTTGCTCAACGCTATTACCAGCGAAGATTCCAAAGACTCTACTTCTGCTCCTGTCCGCATTGCCGACTTTACTTCAAAAATCGGTCAAGACATCAAGGGCATGAAAATTGCTTTGCCTAAAGAATACCTCGGTGAAGGAATTGATCCAGAGGTCAAAGAAACCATCCTTAATGCTGCTAAACACTTTGAGAAACTTGGTGCTATCGTTGAAGAAGTTAGCCTTCCTCACTCTAAATACGGTGTTGCCGTTTACTACATCATTGCTTCATCTGAAGCTTCATCAAACTTGCAACGCTTTGACGGTATCCGTTACGGTTATCGTGCAGAAGATGCGACTAATCTTGATGAAATCTATGTAAACAGCCGTAGCCAAGGTTTCGGTGAAGAGGTGAAACGTCGTATCATGCTAGGTACTTTCAGCCTTTCATCAGGTTACTACGATGCCTACTATAAGAAAGCTGGTCAGGTTCGTACCCTTATCATTCAAGATTTCGAAAAAGTTTTTACGGATTACGACTTGATTTTGGGACCAACTGCCCCAAGTGTTGCCTACGACTTGGATTCACTCAACCATGATCCAGTTGCCATGTACTTGGCTGACCTTTTGACAATTCCTGTCAACTTGGCAGGTCTCCCAGGAATTTCGATTCCTGCTGGATTCTCTCAAGGTCTACCTGTCGGTCTGCAATTGATTGGTCCTAAGTACTCAGAAGAAACCATTTACCAAGCTGCTGCTGCTTTTGAGGCAACAACAGACTACCACAAACAACAACCCGTGATTTTTGGAGGTGACAACTAATGAACTTTGAAACAGTCATTGGACTTGAAGTCCACGTAGAGCTCAACACCAATTCAAAAATCTTCTCACCTACTTCTGCCCACTTCGGAAATGACCAAAACGCCAACACTAACGTGATTGACTGGTCCTTCCCAGGAGTTCTGCCAGTTCTCAATAAAGGTGTTGTCGATGCCGGTATCAAGGCTGCTCTTGCCCTCAACATGGACATCCACAAAAAGATGCACTTTGACCGCAAGAACTACTTCTACCCTGATAATCCAAAAGCCTACCAAATTTCTCAGTTTGATGAGCCAATTGGTTATAATGGTTGGATTGAAGTCGAGCTAGAAGACGGTACGACTAAGAAAATCGGTATCGAACGTGCCCACCTAGAAGAAGACGCTGGTAAAAACACCCACGGTACAGACGGCTACTCTTACGTTGACCTCAACCGCCAAGGGGTGCCATTGATTGAGATTGTATCTGAAGCAGACATGCGTTCTCCTGAAGAAGCCTATGCTTACCTAACAGCCCTCAAGGAAGTTATCCAGTATGCTGGTATTTCTGACGTTAAGATGGAAGAAGGTTCTATGCGTGTGGATGCCAATATCTCCCTTCGCCCTTATGATCAAGAAAAATTCGGTACCAAGACTGAGTTGAAAAACCTCAACTCCTTCTCAAACGTTCGTAAAGGTCTTGAATACGAAGTCCAACGTCAAGCTGAAATCCTTCGCTCAGGTGGTCAAATCCGTCAGGAAACACGCCGTTACGATGAAGCGAATAAAGCAACCATCCTCATGCGTGTCAAAGAAGGTGCTGCAGACTACCGCTACTTCCCAGAACCCGACCTACCACTCTTTGAAATCTCAGACGAGTGGATCGAAGAAATGCGTACAGAGTTACCAGAGTTTCCAAAAGAACGCCGTACACGTTACGTCTCTGACCTCGGCTTGTCAGACTATGACGCTAGCCAGTTAACTGCAAATAAAGTCACTTCTGACTTCTTTGAAAAAGCTGTCGCCCTCGGTGGCGATGCCAAACAAATCTCTAACTGGCTCCAAGGAGAAGTTGCTCAGTTCTTGAATGCCGAAGGCAAGACACTTGAACAAATAAAATTGACACCAGAAAACTTGGTTGAAATGATTGCCATCATCGAAGACGGCACAATCTCTTCTAAGATTGCCAAGAAAGTCTTTGTCCACCTGGCTAAAAATGGCGGCGGTGCGCGTGAATATGTGGAAAAAGCAGGTATGGTTCAAATCTCAGATCCAGCTGTCTTGATTCCAATCATCCACCAAGTCTTTGCCGATAACGAAGCCGCTGTTGCCGACTTCAAGTCAGGCAAACGCAACGCAGACAAGGCCTTCACAGGATTCCTTATGAAAGCAACCAAAGGACAAGCCAACCCACAAGTTGCCCTTAAACTACTTGCACAAGAATTGGCAAAGTTGAAAGAAGATTAATATGTAAAAGAAACCAGCCCTGAGGTTGGTTTTTTCGCTCCCATCATCTCCCAATAACTATTTTGGCTTTATTTTCAGAAGATTTTATGGTAGAATGAAGAGTAATAATATTTATTAAAGAGGTAAAAACATGATTGAAGCAAGCAAATTGAAAGCTGGTATGACATTTGAAACTGCAGACGGAAAATTGATCCGCGTTTTGGAAGCTAGCCACCACAAACCAGGTAAAGGGAACACAATCATGCGTATGAAATTGCGTGATGTCCGTACTGGTTCTACATTCGACACAAGCTACCGTCCAGAAGAAAAATTCGAACAAGCTATTATCGAAACTGTTCCAGCTCAATACTTGTACAAAATGGATGAAACTGCCTACTTCATGAACACTGAAACTTACGACCAATACGAAATCCCAGTCGTAAACGTTGAAAATGAATTGCTTTACATCCTTGAAAACTCTGATGTGAAAATCCAATTCTACGGAACTGAAGTAATCGGTGTAACTGTACCAACTACTGTTGAATTGACAGTTGCAGAAACTCAACCATCTATCAAAGGTGCTACTGTTACAGGTTCTGGTAAACCAGCAACTATGGAAACTGGACTTGTTGTCAACGTTCCAGACTTCATCGAAGCTGGACAAAAATTGATCATCAACACTGCAGAAGGAACTTACGTTTCTCGTGCCTAATCTCTAGAAAGAGGTCATTCTATGGGAATTGAAGAACAATTTGGCGAAATCGTTATCGCTCCACGTGTACTTGAAAAAATCATTGCCATCGCAACTGCTAAAGTTGATGGTGTTCACTCATTTTCAAATAAATCAGTATCTGATACCCTATCAAAACTCTCTCTTGGTCGTGGTGTCTACTTAAAAGAAAGCAACGAAGAACTAACTGCTGACATCTATCTCTATCTTGAGTACGGTGTAAAAGTACCAAAAGTTGCTCTTGCTATTCAAAAAGCGGTTAAAGATGCTGTCCGTGATATGGCTGATGTGGAACTTGCTGCTGTCAACATCCATGTTGCAGGAATCGTTCCAGATAAAACACCAAAACCTGAGTTGAAAGATCTATTTAACGAGGACTTCCTCAATGACTAGTCCATTATTAGAATCTAGACGCGAACTTCGAAAATGCGCTTTTCAAGCTCTCATGAGTCTTGAATTCGGTACAGATATGGAAACGGCTTGTCGTTTTGCCTACACACATGACCGTGAAGATGTAGATGTCCAAATTCCAGCCTTTCTTCTAAACTTGGTTTCTGGTATCCAAGATCAAAAAGAAGAGTTGGATAAACAAATCAACCAGCACCTCAAGTCAGGCTGGACAGTTGAACGCTTGACCTTGGTCGAAAAAAACTTACTACGCTTGGGTATCTTTGAAATCACTTCATTTGATACACCTCAGCTGGTAGCAGTCAATGAAGCTATTGAACTCGCAAAGAATTTTTCAGATCAAAAATCAGCCCGTTTTATCAACGGACTGCTTAGTCAATTTGTAACTGAAGAAAATGAATAATCGAAAAGGTGTTTGGTATTCCAAGCACCTTTTCGACTTTCCCCTTGGTATAGAGTAAGCCCCACACAAAAACTAGAACTGGCAGTCAGTTCTAGTTTTTATGTATTCTGAAGTATTATACTCAATGAAAATCAAAAAGTAAACTAGGAAGCTAGCCGCAAGCTGTACTTGAGTACGGTAAGGCGACGCTGACGTGGTTTGAATTTGATTTTCGAAGAGTATTAGTATTTTCTAAATCGTTGATAACGCTCTTCCAACAACTCTTCTAGCGGTTTTTGTGCAAGTAAAGCTAGCTCAGCTTGAAGTTCTTTCTTGACACTCTTAATCAGTTCTTTACTAGAAAGCCCTGCTTCAGAAATCACCTTATCCACCACGTCCATTTCTAACAGTTCATGCGAAGTGATTTTCATCAGTTCTGCCGCTTCCATGGCACGAGTTCCGTTCTTCCATAGAATGGAAGCAAAGCCTTCTGGGCTGAGAATGGCATAGATAGAATTTTCCAGCATCCAGACACGGTCTGCGACGGCTAGAGCCAGAGCCCCACCTGAACCACCTTCACCGATAATAATAGCAATAATAGGAACTTTCAGGTCACTCATTTCCATGAGATTGCGAGCGATAGCTTCTCCTTGACCGCGTTCTTCCGCGCCGACACCAGGATAGGCACCTGCAGTATTAATAAAGGTCACAACTGGACGACCAAACTTTTCAGCCTGTTTCATCAATCGTAGAGCCTTGCGATAGCCTTCTGGATGCGGTTGGCCAAAATTCCGCTTGAGGTTATCTTGTAAACTCTTGCCTTTTTGGATACCAACCACTGTTACAGCTTGGTCCCCAAGCCAGCCAATACCACCAACAACTGCCCCATCATCACGAAAAGAACGGTCACCGTGTAATTGGATAAAGTCATCAAAAATGCCTGTCGCAAAGTCCAAGCTTGTCAAGCGACTCTGCTCACGCGCTTCTCTGACTATTTTTGCAATATTCATCTAGGACACCCTCCATGCAATCTGACTAGGCTAGCAATCGTATCTGGTAAGTCTCTTCTTTTGACAATAGCATCCACAAAGCCATGTTCTAATAGGAATTCTGCCTTTTGGAAATCCTCAGGCAAGCTTTCACGAACCGTATTTTCAATGACACGACGCCCAGCAAAACCGACCAAACTCTGTGGTTCAGCCAGAATGATATCACCTTCCATAGCGAAAGAAGCTGTCACACCACCTGTCGTTGGATCTGTCAAAATAGTCAGATAAAAGAGACCAGCATTTGAATGGCGTTTAACTGCTGCAGAGATCTTGGCCATCTGCATGAGACTCATGATTCCTTCCTGCATACGGGCTCCACCAGAGGCTGTGAATAGGACAACTGGCAATTTTTCGACAGTCGCATACTCAAACAAACGTGTGATTTTTTCCCCTACAACCGTACCCATAGAAGCCATGATAAAGTTGGAATCCATAATCCCAAGAGCCACAGTCTGACCTTTGATAAGAGCAGTTCCTGTCACAACAGCTTCATCCAGACCTGTTTTTTCACGCATAGTTGCTAGTTTCTTTTGGTAACCAGGGAAATGCAAGGGATCCTTGCTTTCAATCCCTGTAAATAATTCCTTGAAGGTTCCCATATCAATCGTCAAAGCCAAGCGTTCTTGGGCAGAAATACGAAAGGTATAGCTACAATGTGGACAGATACGCTCACTTCCCAGATCCTTCTGATAAATGGTATGCTTACAGCCTGGACACTGGGAGAATAATTCATCTGGAACCTCTGGCTTGGCTTGAGGTTTTTCCCTAACCGAACGATTGGGATTGATTCGAATATACTTATCTTTTTTACTAAATAGAGCCATTGATTCCCCTTTTCGGTTTAAACTCTTGAAGTCATTTTATTCTTTTTCTTGATATTTGGGTAAGAAGGTTTCCATCAAGAAGGAAGTATCATAATCTCCAGCAATGACATTGCGATCTGAAATGAGGTCAAGCTGGAAATCTGCATTGGTCTGCACTCCTTCAATCTCTAGTTCATAGAGGGCACGTTGCATTTTCATCAAGGCATCAAAACGATTTTCACCGTGAACGATGATTTTGGCAATCATACTATCATAATATGGCGGAATGGTATAACCTGGATAAACTGCTGAATCCACGCGCAAGCCAACTCCTCCACTTGGCAGATAGAGATTGGTAATCTTACCTGGACTAGGAGCAAAGTTAAAGGCTGGATTTTCTGCATTGATACGACACTCGATAGCATGACCTCGTAGGACAATATCTTCTTGCTTAACAGACAGAGGTTGACCTGCCGCAATGCGAATCTGTTCCTTAACGATATCCACACCTGAAACAAATTCTGTTACTGGATGTTCTACTTGTACACGAGTATTCATCTCCATAAAATAGAAGTTTCCACTGGCTTCATCAAGAAGAAACTCAATGGTCCCTGCATTTTCATAACCAACAGACTCTGCAGCTCGAACAGCAGCAGAACCAATTTCATTGCGTAGCGTTTTGCCAATTGCAATCGAAGGACTTTCTTCTAAAACCTTTTGGTTATTCCGTTGAAGAGAACAATCCCGTTCACCCAAGTGAATCACATTTCCGTGTTCATCACCTAGGATTTGAACTTCGATATGACGAGCTGGATAGATGACCCGTTCTATGTACATGGCACCATTGCCATAATTGGCCTTGGCTTCACTTGAAGCAGTTTCAAAGGCTGAAACGAGGTCTTCTGGCTTTTCAACCTTACGAATCCCTTTACCACCTCCACCTGCTGAAGCCTTGAGCATAACAGGATAGCCAATTGTTTCAGCAACAATCAAAGCTTCCTCAGAGTCATGCACTTCTCCATCCGAACCTGGAATGACAGGCACACCAGCTTTAATCATCTGAGCACGCGCATTGATCTTGTCTCCCATCATATCCATGACATGACCAGATGGACCAATAAACTTGATTCCCACCTCTTCACACATGGTTGCAAATTTTGAATTTTCACTGAGAAATCCAAAACCTGGGTGAATAGCTTCTGCCTCAGTCAATACTGCAGCTGATAGAACCGCATTGATATTGAGATAAGACTCTGTTGCCTTACCAGGACCGATACAAACTGCTTCATCTGCCAAAAGCGTATGAAGGGCTTCCTTATCAGCAGTTGAATAAACCGCCACCGTCGCAATCCCCAATTCACGCGCTGCACGGATAATCCGAACCGCAATTTCACCACGATTGGCAATTAAAATTTTTCGAAACATGGAGAACCTCCTTAGTTTCCTATTGCAAAGGTAAGAGTACCACTAGCTGCAAGCTTACCATCCACTTCAGCCTTTGCTTCAACCACAGCAATTGTGCCACGACGTTTTACAAAAGTCGCCGTCATAACCAATTGGTCACCTGGTACAACTTGCTTCTTGAACTTGACCTTATCCATACCAGCGTAGAAGACCAGTTTCCCTTTATTTTCAGGCTTAGACAACTCCAAGACACCAGCTGTTTGCGCCAAGGCTTCCATAATCAGAACACCTGGCATAACTGGATATTGAGGGAAATGGCCGTTAAAGAAGGGTTCGTTGATCGTCACATTTTTGATAGCAACGATGGTATCCTCGCTCACTTCCAAGACACGGTCCACTAGGAGCATGGGATAACGGTGGGGAAGAGCTTCTTCGATTCCTTGAATATCGATCATTTGATGCGTACCAATCCTTTACCAAATTCAACCATTTCTTCGTTAGAAACGAGAATTTCCGTTACCACACCATCCTTAGGAGCTGGGATTTCATTCATAACTTTCATGGCTTCGATAATCACCAATGTTTGACCTTTTTTAACACTATCACCAACTGTGACGAAGGCAGGTTTATCTGGACCAGCAGCCAAGTAAGCTACTCCAACAAGTGGGCTCTCTACAACATCTCCCTCAGTAGCCACACTTGTTTCAGCTGGAGCTGGAACCTCTTCTGCTACAGTCTCTACTGGAGCAGATGTAGGAGCTACTGGACTTGGTGTTACTAGAACGGATGCTGGAGCAACTTGAGGTGCAGCTTCAGATACCAGTCTAGCTTCATTCTTGCTAAACTGCAACTCATCCGTCCCATTCTTATAAGAAAATTCTCTCAAACTTGATTGGTCAAATTGAGCCATCAAGTCTTTAATATCGTTTAAATTCATAGTTATTTATTCTCCCAACGTTTGAAAGCAAGAACTGCATTGTGGCCACCAAAACCAAAAGTATTTGAAATAGCGTATGGAATTTCTTGCTCCAAGCCTTGTCCATAAACGACATTGGCTTCAATATAATCTGATACTTCACTTGTTCCAGCTGTCATTGGCACAAAGTTATGACGCATAGCTTCGATTGTGACGATAGCTTCTACTGCACCTGCAGCCCCCAGCAAATGTCCTGTGAAAGACTTGGTTGATGATACAGGTACTTCCTTACCAAGAACAGCCACGATCGCACCACTTTCTCCTTTTTCATTAGCAGGAGTTGACGTTCCGTGAGCATTGACATAGGCTACTTGCTCTGGAGAAATCTCTGCTTCTTCCAATGCTAGTTTGATGGCCTTGATAGCTCCCTGACCTTCTGGATGTGGTGAAGTCATGTGGTAGGCATCACAAGTATTTCCGTAACCAACCACCTCAGCCAGGATAGTAGCGCCACGTTTTTCGGCGTGTTCAAGACTTTCAAGAACCAACATCCCAGAACCTTCACCCATGACAAAACCATTACGATCCTTATCAAATGGAATGGAAGCACGAGTTGGGTCCTCTGTAGTTGAGAGAGCTGTTAGGGCTTGGAAACCAGCAATAGCAAAAGGTGTGATAGAGGCTTCTGAACCACCTACCAACATAACATCTTGGAAACCAAATTTAATTGAGCGGAAGGCATCCCCAATCGCGTCATTTGATGAAGCGCAGGCAGTATTGATGGATTTACAAACACCGTTTGCTCCAAAACGCATAGCAACATTTCCTGAAGCCATATTTGGCAAGGCTTTTGGAAGGGTCAATGGTTTCACACGTTTTGGCCCTTTTTCGTTGAGTCGAAGCACTTGATCTTCAATTTCTTTGATTCCACCAATACCAGAGGCCACGATAACACCAAAACGATCCTTGTCAAGAGTCTCTACATCAAGACCTGCATGATTAACGGCTTCTTGAGCTGCGTACAAGGCATACAAAGAATAGTTATCAAAACGATTGGTATCTTTCTTAACAAAGTATTTATCAAAAGGAAAATCTTGGATTTCCGCTGCATTATGCACATCAAAGTCACTATGATCAAATTTTGTAATTGGACCAATTCCGATTTTTCCAGTTGTCAAACTATTCCAAAATTCTTCTGGTGTATTTCCGATTGGAGATGTTACTCCATAACCTGTTACTACTACGCGATTTAGTTTCATCTTTTTTACCTCTAGCTTCTGCTACATACTTAAGCCACCATCAATGGTAACCACTTGACCAGTTAGATAATCTTGGCCTGCTAAAAATACTGTTAAATCTGCAACCTGCTCTGCCTGCCCAAATTCTTTCATAGGAATTTGTGCCAGCATAGCATCTTTTACCTTGTCTGATAGAACAGCTGTCATATCGGACTCAATCATTCCAGGTGCAATAGCATTAACCCTGATATTGCGATTGGCCACTTCACGCGCCACAGACTTGGTAAAACCAATCAAACCAGCCTTAGAAGCTGCATAGTTAGCTTGACCGATATTTCCCATCAAACCAACTACGCTAGACATATTAATGATAGCACCTTCTCTAGCTTTTATCATCGGTTTCAAGACTGATTGTGTCATGTTAAAAGCACCAGTCAAGTTAACCTTGAGCACTTTTTCAAAATCTGCTTCTGTCATCTTGAGCATAAGGGTATCTTGGGTAATCCCTGCATTGTTGATCAAAACATCTACTGAACCCAGCTCTGCAATAGCTTGATCAACCATACGCTTAGCGTCTGCAAAATCTGATACATCTCCTGAAATGGGAACCACCTTGACACCATAGTTTGAAAACTCAGCGAGCAATTCTTCTGAAATTGTACCACGACTGTTTAAAACAATATTGGCTCCTGCTTGAGCAAACTTGTGGGCGATGGCAAGACCAATCCCACGACTCGAACCTGTAATAAAGATATTTTTATTTTTTAGTTGCATTCTTTTCTCCTGTTTCCTCTTGTATTTATGGGAGAAGGGATTACTTGTTTTCTAGCAAGGCTTCCAAGCTAGCCTGATCTTCAACATTGGCTAATTTAGCTGTCTTATCAATTTTTTTCACAAAGCCTGACAAGACTTTCCCCGGACCAATCTCGATAAAGTTGGTTACGCCTGCTTCTTGCATGACCCCAATACTTTCATAGAAACGAACTGGCTCCTTGACCTGACGCGTCAAAAGTTGAGCAATGTCTTCTTTTTTCATAACTGCAGCTTCTGTATTGCCGACTAGGGGACAAGTGAAATCTGAAAAACTTACCTGAGCTAGAGTTTCAGCTAGTTTCTGGCTAGCAGGCTCAAGGAGAGCGGTATGAAAAGGTCCTGAAACCTTGAGAGGAATCAAGCGTTTGGTGCCTGCTTCCTGCAAGAGTTCTACAGCTCGATCAACTGCAACCACTTCTCCACCAATCACGATTTGTGCAGGTGTATTATAGTTGGCTGGGGTAACCACTCCGAGTTCAGAAGCTTTTTGACAGGCTTCCTCAATGACCTCTACTGGCGTATTGAGAACTGCTACCATCTTGCCAGAACCAGCAGGGGCCGCTTCTTCCATATAGGCTCCACGCTTAGCAACTAAGGCAACAGCTTCTTCAAAATCCAAGGCGCCGCTGGCCACCAAGGCAGAATATTCCCCAAGGGACAAACCAGCAACCATATCAGGCTGATAGCCCTTTTCTTGCAATAAACGGTAAATAGCAACTGAAGTCGCTAAAATAGCTGGTTGCGTATAGCGGGTCTGGTTAAGTTTTGCTTCTTCCGTATCAATGAGATAACGCAAATCATAACCGAGTACCTGACTCGCTTGATCAATCGTTTCTTTGACAATAGGGTAGTGATCATAGAGATCCCGTCCCATACCTAGATACTGGGCACCTTGGCCAGCAAATAAAAAGGCCGTTTTAGTCATTTCTTACAACTCCTGCCCAACGAGAGGCTTCTTCTTGAATTTTCTTAGCTGCTCCGTAATACAAATCTTTTAGGATTTCTTCAACGGTTTCTTCTTTGGAAACAAGCCCAGCAATTTGACCTGCCATAACAGATCCACCATCCACATCTCCGTGAACAACTGCTTTGGCTAGGGCACCTGCTCCCATTTGTTCAAAAATTTCCAAATCTGGATTTTCTTGTTTAAAGGCATCTTTCTCAGCTTTTTCAAAATCACGAGTCAATTGGTTTTTAATCGCACGAACAGCATGTCCAAAGTGTTGAGCTGAAATCGTAGTATCGATATCTCTAGCTTTTAAAATTTTCGCCTTATAATTTGGATGGGCATTAGACTCTTTTGCAACGACAAAGCGAGTTCCAACCTGAACAGCTTCTGCACCTAGCATAAAGCCAGCTGCAGCACCTTCACCATCTGCAATCCCTCCTGCAGCAATAACAGGAATAGATACAGCAGCAGCAACCTGGCGCACCAAGGTCATGGTTGTTAATTTACCGATATGCCCCCCAGCTTCCATTCCTTCTGCAATAACGGCATCTGCACCGATTTTTTCCATGCGTTTAGCTAGGGCAACACTTGGAACAACAGGAATAACTGTAATACCAGCAGCATGGAAACGTTCCATGTATTTACTTGGATTTCCTGCTCCTGTTGTCACTACCTTAACACCTTCCTCGATAACGAGGTCTACAATATCTTCCACAAAGGGAGACAAGAGCATGATGTTGACACCAAAGGGTTTATCCGTCAATGATTTGATTTTATCAATATTTGCCTTGACAACTTCTTTAGGGGCATTCCCCCCACCGATAATCCCTAGTCCTCCAGCCTTGGAAACAGCCCCTGCCAAATCACCATCAGCAACCCAGGCCATCCCTCCTTGGAAAATAGGATAATCAATGTTCAATAATTCTGTAATACGCGTTTTCATAGTGCCTCCATCGTTTCTTGCTTACGTAATAGTTCGATACCGTCATAATTTGACAATCAAACTATTGCCTAAACAAGAGGGAGCGGGTTTCCCTACTCCTTCTATCTTATATTCTGCTTATTTTGTTTGCTCTTCAACGTAGGCAACCAAGTCACCAACTGTTTTCAAGTCATCTTCTGCTTCGATTTGGATATCAAAAGCATCTTCAATTTCTGAGATTACTTGGAACAAGTCCAATGAATCTGCGTCCAAATCATCAAAAGTTGATTCAAGTGTTACTTCTGATGCGTCTTTTCCAAGTTCTTCAACGATAATTTCTTGTACTTTTTCAAATACTGCCATGATAGGACTCCTTTAAAATAAATAGTTTTTTATAACAATGTGTTCACCACATGATTACCTAAATTGTAAGAATGAGCGTGCCCCAGGTCAAGCCTCCACCGAAGCCTGATAAAAGAACAGTCTGGCTACCATCTAAACGGATGAGACCTTGTTCTACACACTCTGAAAGTAAAATCGGGATACTGGCTGCACTGGTATTGCCATATTCCATCATATTGGCTGGAAGTTTATCTCGGTCGACACCAATTTTTTTAGCCATCTTATTCAAAATACGGTCATTAGCCTGATGAAGTAGCAGATAATCCAAGTTTGTCGCCTCTATAGGAGATTCATCAATAGTCTGCTTGATAGACTTGGCTACGTCCCGAATAGCAAAATCAAAGACCGCGCGCCCATCCATCTTCAAAAATGAATCTGCATTTTCTTGATCTGAAAACGGAGAATGCAAGCCTGAATGTCCATAAGTTAGACACTCGCTACGACTCCCATCACTATTGAGACTCTCAGACAAAAAATGCTCTTTCTCGCTAGCTTCTAGCAAGACTCCACCAGCACCATCTCCAAACAAAACAGCTGTTGATCGGTCTGACCAATCGACTGCTTTAGAGAGGGTCTCACTACCAATCACCAAGCCTTTTTGAAAGCGACCAGAAGCGATAAACTTTTCAGCAGTTGAAAGAGCAAATACAAATCCACTGCAAGCCGCTGTTAGGTCAAAAGCAAAGGCCTTATTAGCACCAATATTAGCTTGAACACGAGCAGCTGTAGAGGGCATCATCGAATCTGGAGTAATGGTAGCTAGGATGATAAAATCCAACTCCTCTCCTGTGATTCCAGCTTTTGCCATCAGTTTCTTGGCAACTTCTGTAGCCAAATCACTAGTAGATTCTGTTCTTGAAATATGCCTTTGTCGTATTCCCGTCCGACTTGAAATCCACTCATCATTGGTATCCATAATCTGAGCCAAATCATGATTTGTAACCACTTGCTCTGGCACATAATGAGCAACCTGGCTTATTTTTGCAAAAGCCATTATCTCAAATCCTCCAAAAATTGATAAAGATTGGTCAAACCTTTGCTCATAACCTCCATCTCTTGCTTACTCATACCATCAATGATTTTTTCAACCATAGCCTTGTGGAAGCGTTTATGTAGTCTATGAACCAAGCGACCTTTCTTTGTCAAATGCAGATGCACTACACGTCGATCATGTTCTGAACGAATGCGTTCAATGTAACCCTTGCGTTCGAGATTATTCAAACTAGTCGTAACTGTCCCAAGAGTCACCATCAACTCTTTTGACACTTGACTTGGTGTCACATCTGGAACTTTTCCAATCACATCAATCGTATGCATTTCTTTGATGGAGATATCCTTGAAACGACTACCCCTCAAGCTAACTTCCTCAATAACGAGGACATTGTTAAATATAGACGTTAAATATTCATTAATTCGTTGGTAGTCCAATCTTTCCTTCCCTCCTTTTCAAAAAAACTTTTAGAATCAAAACATTTGACAAAAGAATTATATCAAAGTTCAAAGAATGGTGCAAGTATTTTTTTATTTTCCTGTAAATTTAGGTCTTCTTCTTTCCGAATGAGCCCGAACACCCTCTTTGAAATCCTCTGTTTGGGCCAAGGACGCCTGTAGGTTCAGTTCTAAAACAGCATAATCTTGCCAATCTTTAAATTGACTCTCCCAAACCAACTTCTTAATGGCAGCATAGGAATTGCTTGACCCACGTCTTAATTTTTTAAGAAGCTGTTCTCTCGTCTTTTCAAGTTTATCAGCTTTACAGACACGGTAAACTAGGCCCCACTCTAAAGCTTTGTCTGCTGTTAAAGCTTCTCCTGTCATAGCTAATTGAACAGCACGCGTCACACCAATACTACGACTCAAGAGATGAATCCCACCTGCATCTGGAGCCAGGCCAACTCCAACAAAAGCTTGGATAAATTTAGCCTTATCCGTTGCCAGACAGAAATCTGCAGCAACAGCCATATTCGCTGCGGCACCTGCAACAGCCCCATCAACCTCCATCAAGACAGGCTTTGCAATCTGCTTGATTTTATAAGAAATAGTATTGACTAATTCTGCGATTTTCGTCAATGATGGAATATCATCCTCATCTACTGCTCGCTTCATCTCTACTAAATCTCCACCAACAGAGAAGACTTTGCCATTCGCGTTGATTAAGACAAAATGCACAGCCGGATCCTCTTCTGCCAAAGTCAGAGCTTCTAAAATCTCCTCGCACATAGGGATATGAAAACCATTTGCGACCTCAGGACGGTTCAAGGTAAGGATTGCCAAATCCTCTTCAAGCTGATAAATAATGTGTTCCATCAGGGCTCCTTTTTATTTTATAAGCTATTTAAATTATTTTATTTTCAAAGTATATCTTTTTTAAAATCAGAAAGCAAGAAAAAATCAACTAAAAGTGTCTCAGCCGATTAGAAAGGCTCGCTTTATACTATTTTCTTCATTGAAAAAAGGCTTTCTTTCTGCTATAATCGTATAAAATACTTACTTTAGGAGTTCTTATGAAAGTTGTTAAATTTGGAGGTAGCTCTCTTGCCTCTGCTAGTCAATTAGAAAAGGTTTTAAACATCGTCAAAAGCGATTCAGAGCGTCGTTTTGTCGTTGTTTCTGCGCCTGGTAAACGCAATGCTGAAGATACTAAGGTTACGGATGCCTTGATTAAATACTATCGCGACTATGTTGCTGGTAACGATATTAGCAAGAGCCAAAACTGGATTATCGACCGCTATGCTGCTATGGTTAGTGAACTAGGACTAAAACCTGCTGTTTTAGAAAAAATCTCTAAAAGCATTCGCGCCTTAGCCACTCTTCCTATTGATGAAAATGAATTTCTCTACGATACTTTCCTAGCAGCTGGTGAAAATAATAATGCTAAATTGATTGCTGCCTATTTTAACCAAAATGGGATCGATGCACGCTATGTTCACCCTAGAGAAGCTGGTATTGTGGTCACAAGTGAACCTGGTCACGCTCGAATCATTCCATCAAGTTATGACAAGATTGAAGAATTGACAAATGCAAATGAAGTCCTTGTCATTCCTGGTTTCTTTGGAGTTACCAAGGAAAATCAAATCTGTACCTTCTCACGTGGAGGATCAGACATTACAGGTTCTATCATTGCTGCAGGTGTTAAGGCCGACCTCTATGAAAACTTTACGGACGTTGATGGTATCTTTGCAGCCCACCCTGGTATTATCCACCAACCACACTCGATTCCTGAGTTGACCTACCGTGAAATGCGTGAGTTGGCCTATGCAGGATTCTCAGTCCTTCATGACGAAGCCCTTCTTCCTGCCTACCGTGGAAAAATCCCTCTAGTTATCAAGAATACCAACAACCCTGACCATCCAGGTACTCGTATCGTTCTAAAACATAGTAGTGACAAGTTCCCAGTAGTAGGAATTGCTGGTGACTCTGGCTTTGTCAGCATTAATATGTCGAAATACCTCATGAACCGTGAGGTTGGATTTGGACGCAAGGTTCTTCAAATCCTTGAAGATCTTAACATCGGTTGGGAACATATGCCAACAGGTATCGACGATCTTTCAATCATCCTCCGTTCTCGCGAACTAACTCCTATCAAGGAAGAAGAAATCCTTCGTCAGTTGGTTCAAAAGGCCGAAGTAGACCATGCAGAAATCGAGCACGACCTTTCAATCATTATGATTGTTGGAGAAAAGATGAAGAGCCATATCGGAGTAACTGCTACTGCGACACGTGCTCTATCTGAAAATAAGATCAACATCCAGATGATGTCTCAAGGTTCTAGTGAAGTGTCTATTATGTTTGTTGTCCATAAGGACCAAGAGAAAGCAGCTATTAAAGCCCTATACAATGCCTTTTTCGGTGAAAACAAGGAAGATTAATCATGGCCCAATCTCTTAATAAAACAGTGCTTCTCAATACGACAGGAACTTCCTATCTCTCTATAGCTGGGAAAGTTGGGAAGTTCCTTGTCGGAGATCAGGCTTTGGAATTTTACCCAGATGTCAATGTCGAACAATTTATCCAGATTCCCTGGAGCCATATCAACCAGATTGGAGCCAATGTCTCTGGTCGAAAAATCAGTCGCCACTTCGAAGTCTTTACAGACAGAGGAAAATTCCTCTTTGCTTCAAAAGACTCAGGTGCCATTCTCAAAATTGCACGCGAAAAGCTGGGCAATGACAAGGTCGTCAAACTTCCTACCCTGATTCAAACCATTGGTCAAAAATTTAAAAATCTATTTGCAAAAAAGTAGAAACTTTAGTATAATCATAGCAACGGATAAGTAGGTTATCTTCTTCTTTCAGAAAGTCTGCGGGTGCTGCGAGCAGATAGGAGGGATAGGTGAAATTCTACCGTTAGTAACAATTACATACACAATCAAGTGCACACCTGTGAAGTTGGATGGAACCGTGGCCCTGCCACTCCAACGCTTTGTCAGGTGTGCTTTTTTCATAAAGGAGTTCTTATGTTAGATATCAAACGTATTCGTACAGACTTTGATGCTGTCGCAGAAAAATTAGCTACACGTGGTGTAGATGCTGCTATCTTAAACGAGATGAAAGAAATCGATGCTAAACGTCGTGACATCTTGGTCAAGGTTGAAACTTTAAAAGCAGAACGTAACACAGTTTCTGCTGAGATTGCCCAAGCCAAACGCAACAAGGAAAATGCAGATGACAAGATTGCTGCCATGCAAACTCTATCTGCTGAAGTCAAAGCCTTGGATGCTGAATTGGCAGAAATCGATGCTAAATTGACAGAATTTACTACTACTCTTCCAAACATCCCAGCTGACAGCGTTCCTGTTGGGGCTGACGAAGATGACAATGTGGAAGTTCGCCGTTGGGGTACTCCACGCGAGTTCGATTTCGAGCCAAAAGCTCACTGGGATCTTGGTGAAGATCTTGGTATCCTTGACTGGGAACGCGGTGGTAAGGTAACAGGCGCTCGTTTCCTCTTCTATAAAGGTCTCGGTGCTCGTTTGGAACGTGCCATCTACAACTTTATGTTGGATGAACATGGAAAAGAAGGCTATACGGAAGTCATCACGCCTTACATGGTTAACCATGACTCTATGTTTGGTACTGGTCAATATCCAAAATTCAAGGAAGATACTTTTGAACTCAGCGATAGCAATTACGTCCTTATTCCTACAGCTGAAGTTCCTCTGACAAACTACTACCGTGATGAAATCCTGGACGGTAAAGACCTGCCAATCTACTTCACTGCTATGAGTCCATCATTCCGTTCTGAGGCTGGTTCTGCCGGTCGTGATACTCGTGGCTTGATTCGTTTGCACCAATTCCACAAGGTTGAAATGGTTAAATTTGCCAAGCCAGAAGAATCTTATGAAGAATTGGAAAAAATGACAGCCAACGCTGAAAATATCCTTCAAAAACTTAACCTTCCATACCGTGTCGTTGCTCTCTCTACAGGAGATATGGGCTTCTCAGCTGCTAAAACTTACGACTTGGAAGTTTGGATTCCAGCGCAAAATACCTACCGTGAAATCTCAAGTTGTTCAAACACAGAAGATTTCCAAGCCCGTCGTGCCCAAATCCGTTACCGTGATGAAGCAGACGGCAAGGTGAAACTCCTCCATACCTTGAACGGTTCTGGACTTGCAGTTGGACGTACAGTGGCTGCTATTCTTGAAAACTACCAAAATGAAGATGGTTCTGTGACCATCCCAGAAGCACTTCGTCCATACATGGGCGGAGCTGAGGTTATCAAACCATAAAAAATAAGGTTTAGCTATTTCTAGCTAGACCTTTTTTCGTAACCAATTCAGATAAGAACCTAGTACAAAGACTAAAATAATTAAGCAAATAGCGGTTTCAGCCAGTACTAAATAATCCAAAAATGGAAGTTTCAAGATTCCCTGAGCCATCTTGAGCGAGGTAGCCGTGATAATAGTTGGGAAGGTGAGGGCTGAAAAGGCTGGTTGAAAGCCATGTTTTAAAATGTTGGGCAGGCGAGTCAAAACAAAGAAAAAGAAGGATTGGGAAGCCAAAATCATCACAACTAATAGCCAAGTCGGTAGGCTCTCTCCTCCAACTCGAACTAGGGAAGCCAAGAGTAGAGAGAAAGGAGCACAGTAGATTCCTTCTTGACCAAGCAAGGCTACGGGGAGTGGTTGTTTCTTTAAATCACTATAAATAAGCGGGTAGAGATAGAAGGTTAGGAGAAACCCAAAACTCAAGGTCGCATAGGCAATTTCGATGATGCCTACCAGAGGATAAGTCAAGGCTGCCACTGCTATCCCCACATAGAGAACCGTCCAGCTTGGAGTGGCATGAACCCTCCGCCCTGGACAAGCAAACTTGATGGTAAAACCAGCAATCAAGGCCAAATCCAAGAGAAATGAAAACCACCAGAGTCCTTGCGCTACCAAAGGAAGATGAGGGAAGACGCGAAAAACATAGGTAGATAAAATCATCCCAGCCATGGGAAAGGTCGCCATTCCTGACAAAAGAGGAGGCTTGGTCAATTCTTGCTTGGTTTCCTTCCAATTAAAGAGATGTAGAATTAGAAAATAAATCCACAAAATCAAACCTGTCAGACTAAAAAGATGGGACAGAACCGGCAACGTATCTAAAATAAGATTTCCAGCTCCTGCCAAACCTAGCAAACAACCAGAAAATACCAAAGGGAGTTTTTTCATCCTAACCTCCAATAATCATGTTAGTTTCAGTATAGCATAAAAGCGCTTAAATGAGGATTTAAAAAAACGAAGTCCAATTATTTTAGACTTCATTTTTCTCAGATATGAATTAAGCATAAGGTTGCAATTCTGGATTAATTGGTGTATTGGCTAGGTTATTGGCATAGTTACAGAGGCTTGCTAGGCTGACACCAAGAACCACATCCAAGGCATTTTGTTGAGTGTAGCCAGCTTCTAAAAACTCACCCAAGGCTTCATCTCCTACACGACCCTTGGTATTGATAACTGCCAAAGTAAACTTAGCTAGGGTATCCAATTTAGGATCTGTTTCAATTGGAGTACGATTGCGAAGGGCTTGCAGAAGGTCATCGTTCATCTGGATTTGTTTGATGGAAAAAGCTGTATGACCGGCGACACAGAAGGCACAACCATTGGTTACAGCTGCCGTGATTTGCACCACTTCACGCTCAACGGGTGTCAAGCTGTTGCGACGATTGATGGCTCCGACAGTTCTGTAGGCTTCTAAGGCGGTAGGTGCATTAGCCAAGAGACCGATTAGGTTGGGAATATAGCCATTGTTATCTTTTTCTACTGTTTCAAGAACTTCTTTCACTTCTGCTGGTGCTGATTCTACTGTATGGATGGTAAATGTTGTCATCATAAAACCTCTTTTCATGTTGTTGAAATCTAGTCTATCACAGATTCTATACCTTGCATAATATATATTTTAAATTGCACTGATAGAAATTTTTTATGAAAGCAAAAAATCACACGAGCTGTGTGATTTCATTATTTATTAAAATACTTTTTAGTTTCAGCAATAACGACTGGCGACAAGACCAAGAGGGCAATCAAATTTGGTAGAGCCATCAAGGCGTTAACAATATCTGCGATAATCCAAACCATATCCAACTCGATAAAACCTCCCAACAAGACCATGAGCACAAAGACCACACGGTAGAGCCAGATAAAGCGAACACCGAAGAGAAACTCGAAACAGCGTTCTCCATAGTAGTTCCAACCAAGAATCGTTGTAAAGGCAAAGAGCACAAGGAAGATGGTCAAGAGAGCAGGTCCAAAGTGTGAAAAGACTGTTGAGAAGGCTGACTGAGTCAAGGCAACTCCATTCAAATCACCACTCCAAACACCAGTCACCAAGATTGTTAAACCAGTCAAGGTACAGATAATAAGGGTGTCAATAAAGGTTCCTGTCATGGAAATCAAACCTTGCTCTACTGGTTCATTTGTCTTAGCCGCAGCCGCTGCAATGGGAGCCGAACCCAGACCAGATTCGTTTGAGAACACACCACGCGCTACACCATTTTGAATAGCCATTCGAATGCTAGCACCTGCAAATCCACCTACCACAGCAACAGGACTAAATGCTGATGTCAAGATTAAAGCGATTGTGGCAGGGATTTTCCCAATATTAAAGAAAATAACTGTAAGAGTTCCCAAAATATAGATGATGGCCATAAAAGGAACAACTGTAGTTGAAACCTTAGAAATGGACTTGAGGCCACCAAAGACTGCAATCGCTACAAATACTGACAATACAAGAGCAGTGATGGCTGGCGAAATTGTTGTTGTATTTTGGATAGATTCTGTAATCGAGTTGACTTGGGTGAAGGTTCCGATTCCCAGCAAAGCTACTAGCACACCTGCCAGGGCAAAGAAGATGGCAAGTGGTCGCCACTTTTCTCCCATCCCTAGAAGGATATAGTGCATCGGACCTCCCGCTACTGCACCATGGTCATCCTTGGTACGGTATTTGATAGCTAGTAGTCCTTCTGCATACTTGGTAGCCATCCCAAAGAAAGCAGCCATCCACATCCAAAAGAGGGCTCCTGGGCCACCGACCTTGATAGCCGTCGCCACCCCGATAATATTTCCCGTACCAACTGTCGCTGCTAGGGCTGTACATAGTGCCGCAAAGCTGGATACATCGCCATGCCCCTTATCCTTGGTAAAAATAAGCTGGAAGGCCTTGGGCAGACGCAAAACCTGCAAGAGTCCTAGACGAGCAGTTAGGTAAATCCCTGTCCCGACCAATAAAATCAAGAGGGGTGGGCCCCAAGCAAAAGCATCGATTGATTTAAGCAATTCTAACATTTCCTTCTCCTATCTGTTCAACCCCAAAAGAAAGAGCACATGTAAGATACATGTACTCTGGAATGCTTAGATAAATACTAAAAAGCGGTCTATCCTAGCTCTGTCCTTTTACCTGAGAGTTTGAGCAGTTGCCTGCCTTGCCCCTTCGGTGCCTTTACGGTCTCTCCAGAGTTCCGTCCATTTACAGTCATGGAAAATCAAACGATTTACCACTTCTATTAAACTTCATTCGGTGTTGGTATTTAATTGATTCTTATTTTACAAAAAATGTTGGCTTTTGTCAATGTGTTTATTAGTAAAAATTAGTTCAACAGTTTTTACTGTATAAAGTCCGAAATATTTCTATCCTTTAAAGGTCACAATAGTCGCGCCACTGCCCCCAGCATTTTGCGGGGCAAAGCCGAAACTCTTAACATGTTTGTTTCTTTGTAGGTATTTGGTCACTCCTTCACGGATGACACCTGTACCGATACCATGAATGATATCGACTTGGGCCATATTGTTAAGCAGGGCTTGGTCAATAAAGGCATCAAGCTCATTAATGGCTTCTTCATAACGTTTACCTCGAAGGTCCAGTCTGGCTTGAGGGCCACGACCAGAAGTTCGTTTCACAACATTGACTTGTTTCTTTTTGACTTGCTTTTCTTGCTGGGCTTGAACAAGGTCAAATTCTTTCTCTTCCAAGGTCATCTTGATTAAGCCAACTTGGGCTTCCCAGCGGCCGTCCTTGAGTTGACTGGTCAAGGTACCACGCTGTCCATAACTGAGAACCACGATATCATCTCCCACCTTGGGCGCTCGTTTTTTCTTGGCCTTTTGAAGGACTTTGTTTTTAGACAAATCCACTTTTTCAGGAGCCAATTTTTTCAACTTGGCCTTGGCTTCAATGATTTCATGCGGCTTGAGTTGAGATTTGCTATGAAGATTTTTGAGAATCTGGTCACTCTCACTGAGGGCCATGTCCACAATCTCAGCAGCCTGTTCACGCGCCTTATTAAGCTCCGTTTCCTTTTCACGATTAAGCTCATTGTAGAGTTTTTTGAGCGCTCGGTTCATCTTGAGATTTTCTTGCTCCACCTCACGGATATTGTCCAAGCGTTTGCGACTCTCTAGCGTCTGCTCTTCCAGTTGCTCAATGATACGATTGACATCATTGTCCTGATCGACCTGCTGGCTGGCATCCCCTACGATAACTTCAGATAGGCCTAGACGTTTGGCAATTTCAAAGGCATTGCTTCGGCCAGGAACGCCCTGCATAAAGCGATAGGTCGGGCGAAGAGTCGCAGTATCAAACTCCATGCTGGCATTTTGCACAAAGGCTGTCTCAATACCATAGGCTTTAAGTTCTGGATAGTGGGTAGTCGCCATAGTCTTGACTTGACGCAGGCGAAGGTCCTCCAGAATAGCCATGGCAAGGGCAGCTCCCTCTTGAGGATCCGTACCAGCCCCCAACTCATCCAAGAGTAAGAGTGAATGTTGGTTGACCTTGCCAAGAATATCCACGATATTGGTCATGTGGCTAGAGAAGGTAGACAAGCTCTGCTCAATAGACTGCTCATCGCCAATATCAGCAAAGATTTCTTCAAAAATACCAACACGACTTCCCCTGTCTGCTAAAATCGGCAACCCTGACTGGGCCATAACCTGCGTCAAGCCCAGGGTTTTGAGCATGATGGTCTTACCACCAGTATTAGGACCTGTGATAACAATGGCTGTTAAATCTTGACCAAAATGAACATCATTTGCGACTGCATTTTTAACCAAAGGATGGCAGACATGGAGCAGTTGGATCTCTTGATTTTCTGACAGCTGAGGAACGACTGCTTGCCTTTCTTGAATAAAACGAACCTTAGCACGAATCAAATCCAGATGGCCGATAATCCAAGCGTCGTTGGCGATTTCAGCCGCATGAGGGCGGACACGCTCAGAAATTTCTTGGAGAATGCGAAGCATTTCATAACGCTCATCTGCTCGCAGACTAGCGATTTCTTCGCTCAGTTTGACCACCTCACGGGGTTCGATATAGACGGTGTTTCCGCTGGCAGAAATATCATGCACGACACCTGCAATCTTGTTGCGATAAGTGTTTTTTACTGGTAAAACCTGACGGCCATTTCTGCTAGCAACAATTCCTTCCGTCAACATCTGCGCTTTTTGCTTAAGCAAATCTTGCAAAACATCGCGTACCTGACTCTCGCTATCATGGATTTTTCGACGGATTCGCGCTAATTCTTCACTAGCGAAATTTTCAATGAAACCTGCATCATTAAAGGCCTGAAGATTTCCTTGTAATTGCGGAAAATCGTGTAGTTTCTCAAACCAGAGGGCTAATTCCTCCAAGCTGACATTTTCCAGATTAGCATAAAAACTTTGAAGCTCTCTGCTAGAAAGAAGCACGCGCTTCAAGAGTAGGAACTCCTCGATATTGAGGTCCGCCCCCATCTCCAAACGCTTGCAAACTCCTGCGATTTCCTTAGTTGCGAGAATAGTAAAATGCGGTTGCTCGACAAAGAGAGCCTGCATTTCCTTCATCTCAGCAAAAGCCTGTTTGATTTTATCCGCTTTAGCAGTCGGAGCTAGCTGTCTCAATTGCTCCAAACCCTGCTCGGTCAACAAATGGGGTTCAAACAAAGCCTTGACCTTATTGAACTCTAATGTTTCTAATATTTTCTTATTCATCTTTATTTCCTTGTCTTTGAATGTCTAGGTGTGTTAGCTTTTTACATTCTGATAGATTCTAGTCAATCTGTAAACAAAGGGCTAGGAAAATTCCTGCCCTTTTTATCCGATTAAATTTGTCACCCAGATTTGTTTGAGCCAACTGGTTGTTACTGGTATGCTCTGGATGATGTGTTTTGCGACGATACTCTTTTCAAGAGGATTTTGTATAGCTGCCATGGGAATGGTCGCCAAGATGGTCAAGGCCATTTGCAAGACAAACAAGGTCACCAACATGGACAAGATACCTGCTGAAACTTGGAACAACTTACCACCCAGTTTTTTACTAGGAATCAAGTGTAAGAGGAGACCAAGCAAACGACCGATGCTATAGACAATCCCAAATACAAGCAAATAGCCGATCCCTGCGTAAAAGACCTTATCCAACTGAAAGAGTTGATCCGATGGGAAAAAGAAAGTTCCCTGACCTTCCTGCGGATTTGCATAAGGGACCAGCAAATGAAATTGCTCTCCAAGCCCCTTATAAAACTGGCCAGCCACAAAAGCCGAAGCCATGGCTGAAATCAGGTAATAAACCTGTAAGAGCAGGCCTCTCCGATAGCCGATATAAAATCCCCAAGCCAAGACCAATAGAAGAAGGAGTGAAATCATAAGGAATCCTCAATCTTGCTCTGTTCTTGCTTGCAAGTCACAAGCTTGTGACGGAGTTCTTCTAATTCTTGCTCCTTATCATCAAATTCAATCTCACGGCTGAGCTGAGTTGATAAACAGTTGACTGCCAACAAAAGAGCGATCGTTTCATCGTCTGCACTAGGCATTTGTTCTTTAATTGCTTGGTATTTTTCTGTCGCAACCTTGGCGATTTCCTCCATAAAGAGATTATCATGCTCGCTTGTCAAGGTTAATGATTTTTTCCCGAATGTAAATTTGAATCGATTTAGATTTGCCATAAAATTCACCTCACGATATTATACCAAAATTCGCTAATTTTGTCAGTTTTTACAAATTTGCCTGCTTTTATGGTACAATAGAAACTATGGCAAGTATAACACTCACACCAAGTGAAAAGGAGATTCAGGCTTTTCTTGAACACTATCAAACCAGTCTGACTCCCAGCAAGAATCCATATATTCGCTACTTTTTGCGACTACCTCAATCAACGGTTTCTATCTATACTTCTGGAAAGGTCTTGCTTCAGGGTGAAGGAGCTGAGAAATATGCTCGTTTCTTTGGTTATCAAGTTGTAGAGGAAAACAGGGGACAAAATTTCCCTTTAATTGGGACAGATGAAGTGGGAAATGGTTCCTACTTTGGTGGGCTTGCAGTTGTGGCTTCCTTTGTCACACCTGACCAGCATGCCTTCTTGCGAAAACTCGGTGTGGGGGATTCCAAAACTCTGACTGACCAAAAGATCCGTCAGATTGCCCCTATCCTCAAAGAAAAAATCCAGCACCAGGCACTGCTTCTCTCACCAAGCAAGTACAACGAGGTCATCGGAGACCGCTACAATGCTGTTTCTGTTAAGGTAGCCCTCCATAATCAGGCTATCTATCTCCTCCTTCAAAAAGGCATTCAGCCTGAGAAAATTGTGATTGATGCCTTTACCAGTGCTAAAAATTATGACAAGTACTTGGCACAAGAGGCCAATCGTTTCAGCAATCCTATCAGCTTAGAAGAAAAGGCTGAGGGCAAATACTTGGCTGTCGCAGTTTCTTCTGTCATGGCGCGTGACCTCTTTCTAGAAAATCTTGAAAATCTTGGACGAGAGCTGGGCTATCAACTTCCAAGTGGAGCTGGAACGGCTTCTGACAAGGTGGCTAGCCAGATTTTACAAGCCTATGGTATGCAGGGACTCAACTTCTGCGCCAAACTGCACTTTAAAAATACTGAAAAAGCGAAAAAACGCTTAGAAAGGTAAGTTATGAATTCATTTAAAAATTTCTTAAAAGAGTGGGGATTGTTCCTCCTAATTCTGTCATTACTAGCTTTAAGTCGTATCTTTTTTTGGAGCAATGTCCGCGTAGAAGGGCATTCCATGGATCCTACCCTAGCGGATGGCGAAATCCTCTTTGTTGTCAAACACCTACCTATTGACCGATTTGATATCGTGGTTGCCCATGAGGAAGATGGCAATAAGGACATTGTCAAACGTGTCATCGGAATGCCTGGCGATACCATCCGTTACGAAAACGATAAACTTTACATCAATGATAAAGAGACGGATGAGCCTTACCTAGCTGACTACATCAAACGTTTCAAGGATGATAAACTCCAAAGCACTTACTCAGGCAAGGGATTTGAAGGAAATAAAGGAACTTTCTTTAGAAGTATCGCTCAAAAAGCTCAAGCCTTCACAGTTGATGTCAACTACAATACCAATTTTAGCTTTACTGTTCCAGAAGGAGAATACCTTCTCCTCGGAGATGACCGCTTGGTTTCGAGCGACAGCCGCCACGTAGGTACCTTCAAAGCAAAAGATATCACAGGGGAAGCTAAATTCCGCTTCTGGCCAATCACCCGTATCGGAACATTTTAAGAAATCGAAGAGGCCGAGAATCAGCAATCTCAGCCTCTTCTTCTATCGTGAGAAGTGATCGTTTATTGACTATAGTAAAAACAACCCCAACTCTCACCTATTCATGCAAAGGAATTTTATGGAAGTTTATTTTTCAGGAACCATTGAACGGATTATTTTTGAAAATCCCAGCAATTTTTATCGCATCCTCCTCCTAGAAATCGAAGATACGGACGCAGAGGATTTTGATGATTTTGAAATCATTGTCACAGGAACCATGGCTGACGTGATTGAAGGCGAAGACTATACTTTTTGGGGGCAAATTGTCCAGCACTCCAAGTATGGGGAACAACTGCAAATCAGCCGTTATGAACGTGCAAAACCAACTAGCAAGGGGCTGGTTAAGTACTTTTCAAGTAGCCATTTCAAGGGAATTGGTCTCAAGACAGCTCAGAAAATCGTGGACACCTATGGCGACAATACCATTGACGAAATTTTGCAACACCCAGAAAAGCTAGAAGGCATTTCAGGACTCTCTGCAAAAAATCGCGAGGCTTTCGTCTCCACTCTTCGTCTCAACTACGGAACGGAGATGGTTTTAGCCAAACTGGCCAACTACGGCATTCCCAATAAACTAGCCTTCCAGATTCAAGATTTTTACAAGGAAGAAACCCTTGATGTGGTTGAAAATTATCCCTACCAGCTGGTTGAAGATATCAAAGGATTGGGATTTACCATTGCTGACCAATTAGCGGAAGAACTAGGCATCGAAAGTCAAGCCCCTGAACGCTTCCGCGCCGGTCTAGTTCACAGTCTTTTTCAGGCCTGCATGGAAACAGGGGACACCTATATTGAAGCACGGGATCTGCTAGAACAAACCCTTACTCTCCTTGAATCTTCTCGCCCCGTGGAACTGGATCCCAGCCAAGTGGCCCAAGAGCTCTCCTACCTGATTGAAGAAGACAAGATTCAGCAGATTGATACCAAAATTTTTGACAACAGCCTCTTTTTCGCTGAGGAAGGCATCCGCAGTCACTTGGTCCGTATCCTTGAAAAAGGAAAACAGAAGAGCCAGGATTTAGAAACCATTCAAAAACATATCGCTACTGTCGAGGAAGAACTGGGAATTGAGTATGATAGCATTCAAAAACAAGCTATCTGCGATGCTATCCAGAACAAGGTCTTTATCCTTACAGGTGGGCCTGGTACTGGTAAGACAACTGTTATCAATGGGATTATCGCTGTTTACGCCCTTTTAGAAGGACTTGACCTCAGGAAAAAAAGCAACCTGCCGATTCTTCTTGCCGCTCCAACTGGCCGAGCAGCTCGCCGTATGAATGAATTGACAGGCTTGCCAAGTGCGACCATACACCGTCATTTAGGAATGACAGGTGACGATGACACCAGTCATCTGGAAGATTATCTGGATTCCGACTTTATTATCGTGGATGAATTTTCTATGGTGGATACTTGGCTGGCCAATCAACTCTTTTCCAATATCTCTTCTAACAGTAAGATCCTCATCGTGGGTGACAGCGACCAGTTGCCGTCTGTCAGTCCTGGACAGGTTCTAGCGGATCTGCTTCATATTCCCTTGATTCCTCAGACTCGCTTGGAAAAAATTTACCGACAAAGCGAAGAATCAACTATCGTTACCCTAGCTAGTCAGATTCGACAGGGCATTTTGCCAGCTGATTTTACCCAGAAAAAAGCAGACCGTTCCTACTTTGAAATTGCTAGCGGTCATATTCCTGCCACCATTGAAAAAATCTTAGGCGCTGCCCTCAGAAGTGGCATCCCTGCCCGTGATATCCAAGTTCTGGCTCCCATGTACCGTGGTACAGCAGGGATCGATGCCATCAACCAGCTCATGCAAGACCTCCTGAACCCACCACAAAAAGACCAACTGAGTTTTGAAGCTCCCCAGTGTCACTATCGTAAGGGAGACAAGGTTATTCACTTGGTCAACGATGCTGAAATCAATGTCTTTAACGGAGATTTGGGTGCCATCACAGACTTGATTCCCGGTAAATACACCGAATCGAAACAAGACGAGATTGTCATTGATTTTGACGGGAATGAAGTCTCTTACCCCCGTAACGAATGGTACAAGATTCGCCTGGCCTATGCCATGAGTATCCATAAATCTCAGGGAAGCGAGTTCCCTGTTGTCATCCTACCGATTACCAGTGCTAGTAGGCGTATGCTGGAGCGGAATCTCATCTATACCGCCATTACACGTGCCAAAAGCAAGCTTATCTTACTAGGTGAATTACAAGCCTTCGACTATGCTACACAGCACATCGGAACTGCCCGAAAAACCTATCTGATTGAACGCTTCAGTGATCTATTGGAAAATGTCGAAGATAATAAACCAGCTGTCTATGAAACTGCCACATCAAGTGACTCTGAACAATCCTACATCCTAACCGAAGAAAACTGGGATAGCATCCCAGCCATGATTGGGATTACAGACGCAGACCTTAAAGAGATTTTTGGAAAATAGTGCATCAGAAAACCCACCTAGTCAGGTGGGATTTTTGTTTATGAATACTCAATGAAAATCAAAGAGCAAACTAGGAAGCTAGCCGCAAGCTGTACTTGAGTACGGTAAGGCGACGCTGACGTGGTTTGAATTTGATTTTCGAAGAGTATAAGATTATTTAACTGTTGCTGTGCTTGTAATCAATTCAACAGCTTTTTTGATTGTGATATCGTGTTTCAACATATCAGCTGAAAGCAAGCTTTGAACTTGAGCAACTTCCATGTTGTAGTCTGTTGCCAATTGCTCGATTTCTTTTTGGATTTCTTCTTCTGAAGCGTCGAAACCTTCAGCTTTAGCAACTGCTTCAATAACAAGGTTAGTCTTAGTACGTGACTCAGCTTCTGCTTGGTATTGGTTGTGAAGGTCTTCTTGAGTAGTTCCAGTGATTTGGAAGTACATGTCAGGGTTGATACCTTGACGTTGCAAGTTTCCAAGGAATTCATTTACTGAACGGTGAACTTCTTCGTGGATCATTTCTTCTGGAAGTTCTACGATTTCAGCATTTTCTACAGCTTTATCAATTGCTGCACCTTCAACGGCATCTTTGTAAGCTTCTTCTTTAGCAGCAGCCAATTCATTGCGGTATTTTTCTTTCAATTCAGCAAGTGTTTCAACTTCTTCGTCGATGTCTTTTGCAAGTTCATCATCAAGAGCTGGAACTTCTTTAGCTTTTACTTCGTGGATAGTTGTCACGAATTTAGCTTCTTTACCTGCAAGGTCTTCTGCTTGGTAGTCTTCTGGGAATGTTACGATAACATCAACAGTTTCACCAGCTGAGTGACCTACCAATTGGTCTTCGAAACCAGGGATGAATTGACCTGAACCAAGTCCAAGTGAGAAGTTTTCACCTTTTCCACCGTCAAATTCAACACCGTCGATAGAACCAACAAAGTCGATGACAACAGTGTCGCCGTTTTCAGCAGCAGCTTCTTTGATAACCAATTCAGCCAAGTTGTTGCGTTCGCGTTCGATACACTCTTCAACATCAGCGTCAGTTACTTCTTTTTCTAGATCAACTGATACTTCAAGGTTTTTGTAGTCACCCAATTTTACTTCAGGTTTTGTAACAACTTCAGCAGTGATAACCCAGTCTTGACCTTTTTCCATTGAAGTTACGTCAATTTTTGGTTGAGCAACCACTTCAAGACCAGCTTCTTTTACAGCTGCTTCATAAGCGTTTGGCAAAAGAGCGTTCATAACATCTTGGTAAAGTGACTCTTCACCAAATTTTTTGTCGAAGATAGGACGTGGAAGGTGACCTTTACGGAAACCTGGAACATTAAGAGATTTCTTCACTGAGTTGAAGACACGATCCAATTCTGGTTTGATTTGGTCTTGAGAGATAGTGAAAGTCAAGACACCACGGTTTGTTTCTTTGTTTTCAAATGATACAGACATTCTGTCATTTCTCCTTAAAATTTTTTAAATACAGTCTATTATAACATAAACGAGCGACTTTTTTCAAGTAATGAATGCGCTTTTCAATGATACTAGAGGTACTTGCTCGCTTCTTTGATACTAAGTTCAGCCATTCTTTCCTTGTTTTTCTCAATGAAAGTTTCTACCCAAGCTGGATTAGTTTTGGAGTAGTCTCGCAAAGCCCATCCAACGGCTTTATTGATAAAGAATTCTGTTTGATTCAAATTATGAAGCAGAATCTTTTCCATTAATTGAACATTGGTCTTCTCTTTTCTTAACAACTGGTGGTCAATAGCGACTCGTCTCAGCCAGATATTGTCTGACAAGTTCCATTGGAGGATTATTTTTTCCAGTTCCGGCTTATTGTATACCAAACTCCCTACTACGCGATCTAGGATATCCACCGTATCCCACCAAGACTTGGTAACAATCAACTGCTCTAGCTTAGGCAAATCGCTGTCCTTTAGATAAGACTGCATTGCTTTCAAATAATTGGCAGCCACATACTGGTATTCTCTAGACTCTTTTTCCCAGCAAGTATCTACAAAATCCCAATCAATAATCTTTGTTTTTTCGCTTCTGGAAAGTATTTTTTATAGAGTTTATTCCTTTCTGGCACCGCAACGCCTAGAAAGGAAAATCGATGGCGCATATAGGCTCCCATGGGCCCTGCTTTTTTAGAATCTTTTACTGCTTCTAGCTCCTCAAGCAAATCTGTTAGACTCATCTAAAACTCCTCATGCCCCACCAAGTGATGCTGAAAGGCATAGACCGCTGCCTGAGTGCGATCGCTAACCTCAAGTTTGGCAAGAATGTTGGACACGTGAGTTTTGACCGTCTTGAGAGAGATAAACAGTTCGTCTGCGATACGCTGATTTTCGTAGCCCTTGGCGATGAATTGGAGAACATCTCGCTCACGCGCAGTCAGGTCCTCATGTAGTTCTATATGATTGCGGTGGTATTCGACTTTTTTGCTGACCTCTTGCTCAATGGCCAACTCCCCAGCAGCCACCTTACGGACGGCATGGAGTAATTCATCAGCACTTGATGTCTTAAGCATATAACCTTTAGCCCCAGCATTCAATACTGGCATGATTTTTTCATTATCTAGATAAGAAGTCACAATCAAAATCTTGGCTTCAGGCCATTCTTTGAGAATGGCCAAAGTTGCGTCAATTCCATTCATTTCAGGCATGACGATATCCATGACAATGACATCTGGACGCAATTTCAAGGCTAAGTCAATACCCTGAAACCCGTTGGACGCCTCGCCCACAACTTCTACATCGTCTTGGAGGTCAAAGTAGCTTTTCAAGCCCAATCGGACCATTTCATGGTCATCTACTAGTAAAATTTTCATCTTTACTCCTTTATCATTCCTTATCGAGCAGGGGAATACGGATATCAACTGCCAGCCCTTGCTTGGGAGCTGTTAATAACTGAACCGTCCCTGCCATATCTTCGACCCGCTCCTTGATATTACGAAGTCCATAACTCAAGTCATCTAAGCTCCCCAACTGGAAACCAATCCCATTGTCTACCACCTTCAGTTGCAATTCAACATCCGTCTGATAGAGATAGACATCCAAACAAGAGGCCTGGGCATGGCGGAGGGTATTGCTGATCAACTCTTGCAGGATACGGAAGATATGCTCCTCGATTTTCTTGGGAAATTTCGTCACATTTTGCTTAAGACTAACTCTGAGATCACTCTTGTCCTCAAGCTCTTTTAAGAGGATTTGAATTCCCTCAACCAGACTCTTCTGCTCCAGTTCAACTGGTCGCAAATGCAAGAGCAAGACTCTCAAGTCCTTCTGGGCTGTTTCAAGGATGGCTGTGACGCTCTGCAACTGGGTCTGCATCTTTTCTCTATCCAATTTCAAAGACTGCTGGCTGACACCTGACAAAATCATGTGGGCCGCAAACAACTCCTGACTGACTGTATCGTGCAAATCCCGAGCAATCCGCTTCCGTTCTTTCTCGATGATTTCCTCTTCCTGAGCAAGACTCTGATTTTCTGCTTTTTGAAGAGCTTCTGTCAAAAGATTAAGTTTACCTGACAAGGACTTGAAACTGGCATCCAAATCTGGATCTGCAAGCCGAATCACTTCTTGTCCTGCTAATAAACGCTTGAGATTAGACTGCATTTTTCTTAGAGAAAGCTCTTCGATAGCTCTCCAAAACAGGGCTAAGAGAAAGGTCATGGACATGCTGAATACCAACAACAAAAAGATAAATTTTTCTGTTTTTTCGACATCATGTAAGAAAATAGACCAGTCAAAGTCAAGGATGTCCAGCAAGCTGTGGGACAGAAATAAGACAAACAGGATGGAGGTGAGGGCAATGATTACATAAGCTTGTTTTTTCATCCTCTGACCACCTCCACATCGCCAATCATAGTGGTCAAGAGAATCTTGACGCTCTTGTTACTCTTGAGATAATCTCTCGTTTCTTGATGATAGTGTTCATTACGTAGAGCTCGCTTTGGATGATTAAAAAAAGTCAAATCCCCATAGAGACAGTTAACACTGAGACTAACTTCTACATCTACGGGCACAATGATTTTGGTCGTACCTACCATCTTTCTGAGAATAATGACATTATCATGATTGGTTAGGATGACCCTCTCCAGATGAATGGTGTCCTTACCCATGAGACGAAAGAGATTGATATCATCAAACTGGCAAGTTTGGTAGCTTGAAAAATGATGGAGATTTCCAAACCAACGATTTTTCTCCATCTTAACCGTCACCACCTCTTCAAAAACCAAATTTGTCTGCTCTTTTTCCTGATTCATCATCGGATAAAGAAGAAAGAGGCTATAGATGACCGCAACAAAAATAGCTAGAATCACAAAAGGATTGAGCATGACGATGAAAAAGAAGAGAATGGTTGCCACCACTAAAAGAAGATTATTGCCCTCTTTACCAGTGTAATAGCGAATCAAAAGCAAAAAGAGGAATAGAATCAGCAGAAAACGCGAAAAATGCTCTGAAACCATCAAAATCAGAGCTCCTGTCAAAAGACAGGCTTCGATAAATAAAAAGATTTTAAATTTTCTCATAGGTTCATCCTCTCTCTTCTATTTTATCACAATTCAAAAAAGTCACCTCAGTCTGAGGATGGAAAAAAAGGCGGTGGTTACGCCTTTTTCATCTGATCCTTTGCTTCTTTTAATTTTCCATAAAGAAGATAGTCTACTTTTTGCAGATCTGCTATGGTGGCACAATTAAGGGCACACATAATCAAACGCAGGTCGTCTTTCCAGCCTTGGACAATGCCAATCACTTCTTCGACTGTGTAGCTTTCAATCAATTCCAGAACTGTACGTGACAGGCCTACAGCCTTGGCACCAAAGACCAAACACTTAATCATATCCAGCGGATTGCGAACACCTCCACTGACCAAGAGTTCGACCTTGTCTTTCCAATCTTGGGCATTGAGAAGAGCCTGCATGGTAGACTGGCCCCATTGATTGAGGTAGTCACGTTGGCCACTGCGACGATTTTCAATATAGGCAAAGCTGGTACCGCCACGACCTGATAGGTCAAAGGTTCGAACGCCCAATTCATAGGCTCTCTCGATGGTCTTCACATCCATTCCAAAGCCCACTTCCTTGAGGACAATCGGAACAGGGATTTGCTTGCTGTAGTCTGCTAGATGCGATTGCCAGCTTCTGAACCTTCTTTCTCCCTCGGGCATGAGTAATTCCTGCATGACATTAACATGCACTTGCAGGAGGAGAGGATTCATCTCTACCACAGTCTGAAGTCCCAACTCAACAGGCTTGTCCAATCCAATATTGGTTCCAAGGAGGAGATTGGGATGACTAGATTTGACAGAAAAAGAGGCATCTGATGGATCTTTGAGGGCTGCGCTATAAGAACCCGTCACAAACAAAATCCCACAGGCTTCCGCCACATGAGCTAGTTTTTGATTGATTTCTTTACCTTTTTCACTCCCACCTGTCATGGCATTGATATAAAAAGGAAAATCCCACTTTCGACCAGCAAACTCTGTCGACAGATCGATTTCATCCAGGTCGTAAAGAGGCAAGGAAGAATGAATCAACTCCACCTCATCAAAGCTATTATAGGAACTTTTCTGCTCAAGGGCATAGCGGATATGCTCATCCTTACGATTTGTCGTCATGTCCTATCCTTTCTTGGTATAAGAGCTCAATCCCCAGATCGGCCCAACGGTTTTTTATGGTTTCAGTTGATTGCGCATCAAAACTCAAGGCAATACCACAGTCACCACCACCAGCGCCGCTACTCTTGGCAACAGCCTGCAAATCTTGACTGGCTTCTTTCAACTGTCTAAGCGAAGGCGTGTAAATATCTGCGCTCAAGCTTTCTAAGAGCTTACTGGCTACTTCTACTTGCTCGATAATTTTTTCTGATTTCCCCTGTTCCAAGGCTTCTACCAAAGAAACCACCGTTTCTTTTGAGGAACTTAAAAAATTCTGATTGATATTTTGCTTGATTTGCTGGACCATGTGACTCGATACAGCCACTTCCTTGGTCCATCCCACTAGGAAATCACATTCTAGGGCAGGTTGTACGTGTGAGATTGAAAAGCCCCAATCACGCTCTAAAACAGTCGCTAAGTTTTCTTCTTCCAACCAAGCAGCCACCTTCTGGCGATCAAATGACTGGTAGAGAACCAAATCCTCTGCCACAATACAGGCAATGTCCCCCATAGAACCATTGTCTCCGCGCTTAAGCAAGACAGCACTGGCCAGCTTGAACAAGAGATCCTGATCAACCGAAAGATTATATAGAGCCAGCAGAGCCTTGATGACCAAGACAACGACGCTACCGCTAGAACCTAAACCAAACTTTTTCCCTTCTCGTTCCATTTTTCCTCGGATTTCCAAAGAAAAAGGTCGCAAGGTCTCCCCACGATAAACGAGGAAATCTTCCACTAAAGCAATTGTTTCTTGAATCAAGCTATAGTCAGGATTTGGTGTCAAATCCACTGCAAAATCAAACAGATCCGAATAGATACGATAACTATCAGAAAAAGCAATCTCTCCCTTCATATAGATAGGAATGGCCTTTATCAAGGCCAACTGCCCTGGCTCTAAAATAGCATATTCACCTGCCCAATAGAGTTTTCCGCAAGTTTTAACAGCAATCATCTTGACTCAAATCCTTTGTTTTTGACACAATCAAGCGATAACGTTGACCGAAGATTTCTGATAAATGCTCCAAGTCTTTCTCTTGACAGAGAACCTTGACATTGGGACCAGCATCCATAGTAAAGTAGCAGGCTTCCCCTTGCTCACGAAGCTGGCGGACAAAGTCCATTGCTTCATAGCTTGCATCCGTCAGATAAGAAAAGGCTGGTGATGCTGTTTTGGTCGTAGCGTGCATAGCCAGGGCATTTTCCTCCGTTAACTCCCCAACCTTGGCAAAGTCATTTTCCTTGAGATAAACCAGCATATCCTGATAGTCTTTCTCAGACTGACGGACCCAGTCATCAAAAGTCGTCGAAGTTTCCACACAGAGTTTCATCCCGTCACGGCTAGAGATTGGTTTTTTCTTGTCCTCTAGTACCAACATAATCATAGCTAGTTTCAGGTCTGTCTCTACCAGGTAAATCTCTCCGCTATCCTTGTCCCAGGCACCTAATGGTCCATAAAAACTCCGAGAGGAAGAGCCTGAGGCAAACTTCGCTTCCTGCGCTAGCTGACTTCTATCCAATCCAAGCTTGAAATAAGCATTACAAGCCTTGACCAGGGCGGACAAACCACTAGAACTTGAGGACAGACCCGCCGCGGTAGGCATATTATTTTGAGTATCGATACGGACAAAGCCCTCACCAGCTGGACGGTAACGGTCAATAATCTTACTCATTTTGGCATGCTCCGCCTCATTTTGTAGCTGACCATTGATATAAAAGGCATCAGCCATCGCATCCGTCGGTAGAGGCGACAAAGTCGTCTCTGTGTACATATTTTCCAAAGTCAGAGAGATACTGCTAGTAGCAGGCACCATCTCTTTCTCTTTTTTCTTTCCCCAATATTTGATAATAGCAATATTTGCGTAAGAACGTACTGTTACAGGCTCTCTATCCATGTCTGAACAGCTCCTTTCTCTTCTAATCTTTCTGCTAGTTCTTGAGCTTGAGTCAAATTGGTTGCCAAAGCTATGATACAGCCTCCTAGCCCACCACCGCTCATCTTGGCACCCAGAGCACCATGGCTAAGAGCCGTTTCAACTAGAGAATCCGCCTCAGGGCTACTAACACCAATTTCTTTTAGATGTAAATGCGCTTGACTGAGGATTTTTCCCAGTCCTTCAGCATCTTTTCGTCTAATCGCATCTTCTGCCTGCTGGGTCAATTCCCCCAAGGCATGTAAAAACGGCAGGGCATCCTTCCCCTTGTTTTGAACCACTTGGATGGCTTCACGAGTATGACCATAAACGCCCGTATCTGCAATGACCAAATAGGCAGATAAATTCATCTCAAGCTCTGTAAATCCTACGTTTTTAATAAAGCGAATAGGTTGGTCACTTAGACAGGTCTTAGCATCCAAACCACTAGGATTCATATGGGCAATCATCTCAGCCCGATTGACCAAGATTTCCAATACATCATGAGGCAGATCAGCCTCATAGTAGTCAAATACCGCACGAATAGCCGCTATGCTGATAGCTGCTGACGAACCCATTCCCCGCTTCTCAGGGATAGCTGAGTCAATCTCACAGCGAATGCAGGCTTCTGTGATATCCAAATACTCCAGTGAGGCATACACCGCCATGGACAAGGTATCCTCCTCATAAAGACGCCAAGGACTCGCTGCAGGAACTACCTTACAAGTCACCTCCACCTCCAAAAGAGGCAGGGAAATAGCCGGATAACCGTAAACGACTGCATGCTCCCCTATTAAAATAATCTTACTATGTGCCTGACCGACACCAACTTTTTTTGTCATTTTTTCCTTTTACTAGACGAAAAAGCCGTCTCATTTTTCATACAAGTATTTATTCTCTCCTATCTATTTTATTATATTTTCACAAAAAAAGCGATTGTTTCCTTCACAATCGCTTCTTTCATTATTGAACCCATTCGCCATTATAGTTGACAGAATAGCCATCTACGGTCGTATTCACTGCCAAAGCACCTGAGCTATAAGCATAGTACCATTTCCCATTGACCTGGAACCAGCCTGTCTTCATATCGCCATTACCTGCATTTAGGTAGTACCAAGTTGAACCATCTTGATACCAACCAGTTGCCATTGCTCCTGATGAACGGAGATAGTACCATTTGTTCCCAAGGTTTTGCCAACCAGTTTTCATATCGCCATTTGGCTGATCTAAATAATACCAAGTTGAACCTTCCTGATACCAGCCAGTTGCCATTGCTCCTGATGAACGGAGATAGTACCAGTTATTACCAAGTTGTTTCCAACCAGTTTGCATTGCAGCAGTTGTTGGATCTAGATAGTACCAAGTTGAGTTATCATTGGTCCAACCACGTGCTAGTTCCCCAACAGTCAATCTGTTGATGCGAGAATCAAATCCACCATCCTTCAGTAAATAATACCAGTGCCCCTCATCATAAACCCAACCAGTTTTTAAGGTGTGATAACTACGTTGATCTTCAAAATAATAGACTCGTTTCTCTGCTGGACTATCATATTGTTCCCCATGATGTTTGTTGGTATTTGTAGCGGTTTTTGCTTCTAAAACTTGCTTACCAACAAATTCTTGTAGTACCCCATCTTGACCAAAGTAAAACCAATCTGGTCTAAAAGCAATATCTTGCCTTGGAGAAGAACCAATCGTAACCCCTTCGTGTGGAGCAGGTATATATTGCCAGCCGACAACCATCTCTCCAGATAAAGGATCAAAATAATAGTACTTACCATCAATCACTCGCCAGTAGGTTTCTTTGAGGTCCCCCTTCTTGTAGTAGGTTCTTCCGTTTTCTTGGACAAATTTCCAACCCTCTGAATCAGTATCATCCGCCAATACTGTACTTGTCGCCAGTAAGCTAAAGAAAAAGACTGCTAATGCGATTTGCATCAATTTTTTTATTATTTTCATTAGACGTATCCTCCTGCAAGGATTCTAGCAAAAATTCAATTGTATGTCAATATGACAGCTTTAAAATAATATAATAACGAACTATCATTTGATTCACTAGTAAAATCTCCTAGCAGGCTTTCCTGCTAGGAGATTTTCTTATGAGAGGTACTTGTTTAAACTTTGAAAATCGGACTTATCGTCTGATGTTCATCAAACAATCTACCAATTAAGCTTCTTCATCTTCTTTACGACGTCGACCTGCAAGACCAAGACCAAGTAATGCACTTGCGGCTGCTGCTACCATAGCTACAGTAGAATCTGCTGTACCTGTATTTGGCAATTCTTTAGCTGCTTTACGCGCATTTGCTTGTGCTGATGCTGTTTGACCAGCATTAGCTGCTGCTTGAGCAGTAGCTGGAGCTACAGCTGGTGTTTGGGCAGCTTGGTCATTAGCTGGAGTTGCATGATCAGTTGATGAAGCAACTTTCGCCATGAAGTTTTCGATACGTTTAACCATTGCATTCACTTCTGCTTGAGTTGCGTCTGCATTGGCAAATACTTTCTTAGCATCTGCTAATAAGTCATTCGCTTCTTTTGCAGTTTCTGCATCAAGCTTAGCTGATTCTTTGATGATCAATTCATCTAATTGACGAATAGCACCTTCTAACTTCGCTTTATCCACTTTTGCATCAGTGTTAGTAGCTCCGTTATTGCCAGAAGTTCCGTTTCCGTTACCACTGTTATTGCCTCCACCATTTGATGGTACATATGGACGTTGTTTAAAGATATCTTCTGATGACTTAGTTAAGTCTGCTGCTGGAATAACGGCTGTGTTTCCTGATGGTGTTGTCACTGTAGCGTTTCCTTTATCGTCTACTACTACAGTCGCACCTGGATTCACGGCTTTAACTTTGTCTTCGATGGCTTTCTTCTCAGCATCTGTAAGTTTTTCTGGGTTCGCTACCACAGTCTTATCTGCTGGTTTAACCACATCGTTACCTGCATTTGGCTTAGCTGCGTCGTCTGCTGTCTTAGTTAAGTCTGCTGCTGGAATAACGGCTGTGTTTCCTGATGGTGTTGTCACTGTAGCGTTTCCTTTATCGTCTACTACTACAGTCGCACCTGGATTCACGGCTTTAACTTTGTCTTCGATGGCTTTCTTCTCAGCATCTGTAAGTTTTTCTGGGTTCGCTACCACAGTCTTATCTGCTGGTTTAACCACATCGTTACCTGCATTTGGCTTAGCTGCGTCGTCTGCTGTCTTAGTTAAGTCTGCTGCTGGAATAACGGCTGTGTTTCCTGATGGTGTTGTAACTGTCGCATTTCCTTTATCGTCTACTACTACAGTCGCACCTGGATTCACGGCTTTAACTTTGTCTTCGATGGCTTTCTTCTCAGCATCTGTAAGTTTTTCTGGGTTCGCTACCACAGTCTTATCTGCTGGTTTAACCACATCGTTACCTGCATTTGGCTTAGCTGCGTCGTCTGCTGTCTTAGTTAAGTCTGCTGCTGGAATAACGGCTGTGTTTCCTGATGGTGTTGTCACTGTAGCGTTTCCTTTATCGTCTACTACTACAGTCGCACCTGGATTCACGGCTTTAACTTTGTCTTCGATGGCTTTCTTCTCAGCATCTGTAAGTTTTTCTGGGTTCGCTACCACAGTCTTATCTGCTGGTTTAACCACATCGTTACCTGCATTTGGCTTAGCTGGAGCTGTTGTATCTTTAGTAACAAAGTCTGCTAATGGGTGTTTATCTGTAGAACCATCTGTATATGTTACTACAAGATTTCCTTTAGCATCTTTTGTTACTGATTTAATCTTAGCATCTTTATCTGTAACTGGAGCATCTTTTGAGATATTCGCATCGTCGTTATCTTTCTTGTACTCAAGTTGTAGTTTTTCTTTGATTTTAGCTAAATCAGCTTCTGTTACGTTTGCTGGATCTGCTACGGCAACTTTTTCTGTTGGTGCCTTGATATCGTACTTATCTGTTTGAGATTTAACAACGAATTGAACATATCCTGGTTTTTGTTGACGTACTGCATCATCAGTTGAAGCATTGTAGTCTGCACCTGTCATTGATTTGATGTTTTCATTATCTTTAGCTTCAATGAAACTTGTCCATTGGTTTGGAGCTTTAAGATTTGTAACACCTGTCATCTTGATAGTTGCTGTTCTCTTGTCAGCAGATACTGTTCCCTCTCCGTTTGTAACAGCACCGTTGTCAATCTTACCTGTTGTAAATCCAAACGTTGCAGCGTTATCATTTCCAACACCACCTGGTCCACGTAGGTACAAATCTTTAACTTCTGCATCATCTGAAGCTTTGAATGTTAAGTCAGTATTTTCACCAGTGTAAACATAGATTTGACGTTTGTCTGCATTTGAATATGGAAGTTCAACTGTTGGTACTTTATTTACAAATTCTGATAATGGTTTTGTATCTTTAGAACCATCTTTATAAGTTACTACTACATCGTTTCCGTCTTTAGTAATAGAAGCAATACGGTCCGCTGGATTTTCTACTTCTGTACCTTTTTTATCAACTAAACGTGCATCTGGATTGTTTTGAGAATATTCAAGTTTAACTTTCTCTTTAATTTTTTCAAACTCTTTATCAGTAACATTGTTAACATCTGATACAACTACTTTGTCAGCTTCTGCTGGAGTTTTAATATCATATTTTTGAGTTTGAGGTTTAAGAATTACATTAACCGCAGTTGGGTCGGTAACATCTCTACCATTTCCTCTAGCATCTGCTCCATCTTTATCAATGGCTTTTACAAAACGCCATCCTAATGGAGTTCCTCCATCTTGAATTGCTTTTTCAAATTTTTCTTTTGTAAACTTCCCTTCAGGTGCTGGAGTACCTGTATATGTAATAACAGCTGGATTTTCTGCTGTTGCTGTTGTTTCAGTAGTGAATTTATTCGCAGTGAATCCATATTCTGTATTTTGTTTATTAGTTTCTCCTGCTACGTCTTTAAATTCTTGGTTACTTCCTCTTCTTAACTCAGCGCTTGCAAGTTTACCACTATCATCTTTGATTTTAATATCAAAAGAATTCACTTCTGATGCGTAAACATACACTTCTTTTTTATTAGGCGCTGGATCTGAATATTGAATTTCTACTGTTGGTTTTTCATTTGTACGTACAAATTCTGACAATGGTTTTTTATCTTGAGAACCATCTTTATAGGTTACAACAAGATTGTTTCCTTCTTTTTCTACTTTATCAACAACTTTTGAAGCAGCTTCTACTTCTTTACCTTTTTTGTCAGCTAAACGTGCATCTGGATTGTTTTGAGAATATTCAACTTTAACTTTCTCTTTAATTTTTTCAAACTCTTTATCAGTAACATTGTTAACATCTGATACAACTACTTTGTCAGCTTCTGCTGGAGTTTGGATATCATATTTTAAAGTTTGAGGTTTAAGAATTACATTAACCGCAGTTGGGTCAGTAGCATCTCTACCATTTCCTCTAGCATCTGCTCCATCTTTATCAATGGCTTTTACAAAACGCCATCCTAGTGGAGTTCCTCCATCTTGAATTGCTTTTTCAAATTTTTCTTTTGTAAAATCTCCTTCTGGTGCTGGAGTACCAGTATACGTGATAACAGCTGGATTCTCTGCTGTTGCCGTTGTTTCAGAAGTAAATTTATTCGCAGTAAATCCGTATTGAGTATCTTGTTTATTAGTTTCTCCTGCTACGTCTTTAAATTCTTGGTTACTTCCTCTTCTTAACTCAGCACTTGCAATTTTTCCGCTATCATCTTTGATTTTAATATCAAATGAATTAACTTCTGATGCATATACATATACTTCTTTTTTATTAGGCGCTGGATCTGAGTATTTAATCTCTACTGTTGGTGGTACTGCTGGCGCTGCTGGTGCTGTTGGCGCTGTTGGCGCTGCTGGAGTTGCTGCTTCTTTCTCAACAATTACTTTTACTGGTCCTTCTACCTTCGAACCATCTGAGTATGTTACAACTGCTGTTGCTGTTTTTTCTCCTGGCGTTGCTGTGTTTACTGGTGTCTTGAACTCAGCTTTTGTTCCAGCAGGAAGATCTTTGAAGTTAGCAATTGAATTTTCTGCTTTTGGTTGTTCATTAACTTTAACTGTTTGAGTTTTTACAGTTGGAGGGGTAACATCAGCTTTTGATAGATTTACAGGGTTCTCTGCAATTCTGTGGAAACCGTGGTCAACTCCTGCTGTCCCTGTACTCAACATTCCCATCGAAACCTTCATATTTTTCAACTGTTCATTTGTTACTCTATCAGGAACTGTTGTTGTAAACTCCCAAACATAACCGTCTCTATAGTTACCACCCGTATTCGAATTATCATAGATAACACGCTTACCTGGCAAAGCATTTGAGTTTACTAAATTTTTTGTATCAGATATCTCGTCTTTTACAGCATCCTTATAATAGAAACTAGTATTATTATACAGAGTATCTAGTCCTCTAGTATAATTGTCCCAACTACCATTTATTGTCAAATTCTCATTTTTAGCAAGAGCACGTCCTGCTGCTGTGGCTGGAGTAGGGTTATCAAAAGTTACAGTATCACTAAGAGCACTTCCATCTCCGCCAACTAGTTGATATTTTCTGTCTACAAATTTCATTTCCGCTCTATATTGCAATCGGCGAATATCCGTAGGCATATTCACTTCATTAGGAATCTGAATGTAGTTTCGGAACACTTCATTCTTTACTCCATAGTCATTAGCGAAATTTTGTAAATGATCATTGAAAAAAACTTGCCAGTCTACAGAAGTAATTTTCCCAGTAGCATCTGTATTGTAACGAGCTCTATATTTCATTACGGAATTAACAGCAGTTATTGCATTACCAGATTCAGATGAACCTCTTATACCACTAGTAATAACACTGTCTTTTTTCCCATAGTCGTTCCCCTGAGAATCAATATTATAGGCAATTTCCGCCCTAAAAGCATTATTTTTATCTAATGCTTTACCGTTACGTGGGTCGTTAGATCCTGTGTTTTCGATTGAGTTAGATTCTGATTTTTTCTCAGTGTTTTCTGCTTTTTTACCTACAGTTTCTTTTCCATTAGTAGTGTCTACTGCTGGAGTTTCTTTTTTCTCTACAGGTTTATTTTTTAATTTAGTGTTAGCTGTAGTTACAAGTTTATTGTAAGCTTTTGTGATTTCACCTTGAGTTGTTGCGTTTGCTAATGTAGCTTTTGCAGCTTCTAAGTCAGCTTTTAGTACCGCAACACTTTCTTCAGTTTTGTTTTCGTATGTTCCGTTAGCTAATTTTGCTTCGATTTCTGCAATGTAGTTTTCTAGTTTAGTTTTGTCTAAAGCTTTAACTTCTTTTGCAGTTTCTCCATCAAGTTTTGCCGCTACTGCTGGTTCTGTTGTAGACACAGCCGGTGTTCCAGCAACTTCTGGCTTGTTTTCTGCTACAGCAGGTGCCTCATAAGTCTTGCCATCTCCGTTCTGTGTAGGTTTAACATCCCCAGTAGTCGAGTTGTTTGCTACAGTAGTTTCTGCTGTGTTTGCATGAACCACTTGGGTAGCTAAACTAGCTCCGACTGCAAAAACAAGAGAACAACCGAATAGGAAATGCTTCCCTTTTTTGATCATTCTCCAGTTCTTTTGCTCTGCATTTTTACGATTAAAATACATCACATTTTCTCCTTTTGATATCTAAAAAATAGCATGTAATACACATACACATACACATACACATACACATACACATACACATACACATACACATACACATACACATACACATACACATACACATACACATACACATACACATACACATACACATACACATACACATACACATACACATACAATCAATATTATAATTCACATTAGCAGATTTGTCAATTATATTAATTATTTTTTATTATTTTCCATTATTTTCAGAATATTTCAGGATTTAAACCATTTATTATATTATAACGTTAAAACAAAAATAAAATTTTCCTTTTCTTCAAGACTATGATAAATGCCATTTTTTGAATACTTATAAAGAACATGTCAACTTATCCTACATATAAGCCATTTCTTTTGAGTACCAAAAAATAGGGAACTATGAAAGTAAAGTTCATCAGTTACAAATACTCTTCAAACCGCGTCAGCTTCCATCTGCAACCTCAAAACTAGTGTTTTGAGCAACTTGTAGCTAGCTTCCTAGTTTGCTCCTTGATTTTCATTGAGAATAAACTATGGTCAAGAAGAAATCATTCTCCCTGACCAGACCTTTGGACCATTACAAGCCATCATTTATAGCTATTCAAAAAAGCTCCATACTATCTATTATTCAGGGATTCCTGCTACAGATAGTATGGAGCTCAAAAAGCAGTTACACGAGCATGACTGCCATTCTATTCTTGCATGGTGTAACCAACACCACGCACGGTTTGCCATTCTATTCTTGCATGGTGTAACCAACACCACGCACGGTTTTAATGTAGCTTTTTTGACCTTTTACATCAAGCTTGCTACGTAGATAACGGATATAGACATCCACAATATTTGTTTCTGTCGCACTTTCATACTTCCAGACACTTTCCAACAACTGCTCACGAGCCAGGACTTTCTTGCTTCCCATAAGAGTAGCCAAAAGATCATACTCACGACGCGTCAGAGCAATCATCTCTTCGCCACGATAAACAGTATGATGTTCTACATCCATACGCAGATTGCGGTAAGACGTTGGAACCTTCATCTGACTACAGTGTTGGTCGATAAAGTCCCGACCTCGGAAAATCGCTGAAATACGAGCCACCAAATTCTCAATAATAACTGGCTTATAGATGTAAGAAACGGCAAAGCGTTGGATTGCCTCAATCTGATCTTGCAAGTCTTCGCGATGGTCCAAGACCATAATGACTGAAGCCGGTTTAGTTCGACTCAGCTTGTCTGCAAAATCCTGGGCTGTCATATCCCCCAGATGAGCATTCAATAAAATCAAGTCATAGTCTGTCTGAAGAGCCATGGAGAGGGCTTTTTGCCCCTCCTCAACCTGATCAACTCGGTATTGCTCTTTTTGGAGTTCCAAACTTAAAAAATGAGCTAGATTTCGTTCTTTCTCAAGTAATAAAATCCGTTTCCCCATGGCAGACCTACTTATTTTTCGTCATACCAAGAGTAGTGGAATGTTCCTTCTTTGTCTTTACGTTGGTAAGTGTGGGCACCAAAGTAGTCACGTTGTGCTTGGATCAAGTTAGCTGGAAGGTCAGCTGAACGGTAGCTATCAAAGTAAGTAATAGCTGCTGAGAAGGTTGGTACTGGTACACCAGCTTGAACCGCAAGAGCTACGATATCACGCACTGCTTGTTGGTATTTAGCAGTAACATCCAAGAAGTACTCATCCAAAAGAAGGTTAGCAAGGTCTGCATCACGGTTATAAGCATCTGTAATCTTTTGCAAGAAACGAGAACGGATGATACAGCCATCACGCCAGATAGATGCGATGTCTGCAAATGGCAAGTTCCAGTTGTTTTCTTTAGAAGCTACACGCAATTGAGCAAAACCTTGTGCGTATGAAATGATTTTTGAGAAGTAAAGGGCTTGACGGATTTTTTCAATCAACTCAGCCTTGTCTCCTTCAAATTTGAAGGCAGCTGGTTTTGGAAGAACCTTGCTAGCATGCACACGTTCTTCTTTGTAAGTAGAGATGTAACGTGCAAATACTGACTCAGTGATGAGTGACAATGGCACACCAAGATCAAGTGATGATTGGCTAGTCCATTTACCAGTTCCCTTGTTGCCTGCAGCGTCAAGGATGTAGTCTACGATTGGTCCGTCTTGGCCTTCATCGTCTTTACGGCTCAAGATATCAGCTGTGATTTCGATCAAGTAGCTGTCCAATTCACCCTTGTTCCACTCAGTAAAGATTTCAGCCATGTCTTCTGCAGAAAGGCCTAGCAAGTGTTGCATCAAGTCATAACTTTCTGCGATCAATTGCATATCACCGTACTCGATACCGTTGTGAACCATTTTCACGTAGTGACCAGCTCCATCAGGACCGATGTAAGTCACACATGGTTTGCCATCTTCTGGTGCTTTAGCTGAGATTTCTTCAAGAACATCCGCAACCAATTCGTATGCTTCTTTTTGTCCACCAGGCATGATAGAAGGACCTTCAAGGGCACCTTTTTCACCACCAGAAACTCCAGTACCAATAAAGTTGATACCTGAGTTTGCCAATTCTTCATTACGACGGATGGTATCTTTGTAGAAAGTGTTTCCTCCGTCGATCAAGATATCACCTTTGTCAAGGTGTGGAAGAAGGGCTTGGATAGTAGCATCTGTACCAGGTCCAGCTTGAACCATAAGCATAATACGACGAGGTTTTTCGATTGAGTTTACAAAACTTTCAACGTCATAGCTTGGTACAAAGTTCTTTTCAGGATGGCAAGCAATCACATCTTCCGTTTTTTCTTTACTACGGTTGTAAATAGCAACTGTGTAACCACGAGATTCAATATTAAGGGCAAGGTTACGACCCATTACGGCCATACCAACAACACCAAAGTTAGCTTTTGTCATTTGACACTCCTCTTGTTTAATTTGTTTTATTTTATCATTTTTACTTTTGAAAAGAAAGAATTTTGTAACGACTGCTTAATAGTCCAAGTCATCCGCATGTCCAGAACCATTTCCAACAAAGTATCCTGTCTTACAGTTAAGGGTAAAGAGATAAGTTCCATCTGGCTTGTAGAGATTGTAATAACCATTACCATTAACGATATTGACACGTTCAAGGATGTATTGGTTGCCAGTGATATAACCACGTGAGCGTGAAGTCGCTAGAATTTGTTCCAAGACACCATCCGCGAAATCCCAAGCAGAGTTATTGCTATCATCAATAGCAGACTGGTTATAAGAAACACGACTCGCACTTCTTTGAACAGCAACTCCTGCACTTGATACACCCATATTGACTTCACTGCGAGTACTTCTAGTTTCGGTTGATGCAGTATTTGAGCTACTTGGACTTGTTTCATTAGCAGTATTTTCACTTGCTTGACGAGAGCTTGAGCTGCTAGTTTCACTTGAACTTGAGCTTGAAGCACTTGTTTGCTGGCTCTTACCAAGACTGATAGCCTTATCTAGAACTTTATCAAGTTCCGTATTTCCAGTTTTAATATCTGTAAATTTAGCATCTGATTTAGCTTTAGCGTTAGTGTCCAAAACACCATCCACAATAGCTGGCTTCTCAAATTGAGCATTGACATCTTGAATGGCCTTGATTTGAGTCGCTAGACTGTCATACTTAGATTTGGCAAGCGTATATTCACGACTACCTTCTAGCTTATCAAGCAAGGTCTTCAGTTGGCTCAGTTTATCAAACTGGCTATTCTTCAAAGCTGTTTTATTACTATCTGTATAGAAGCCATCATATAAATTATTGAATTCTTCTGCATCTGACTGCGTGTTTGTAGTTGATTGAGAAGTCTGGATTTCCTTGGTCGAACGAGCCACTTGACGATAAACATAATAACCAGTTCCAAGGATAAGAACCACTAATGCTGCTAGAATACCGTAAAGCACCCATTTCTTCTTACTTTTTCCATCTTCACTATCCGTCACTCGAGAACGTGTGAGAGCCTCTTCCGCTCCAACCAATGGTACCTCTTCAGTCTCAAATTCTTCGACAAGAGGAGTTTCTGAAACTCTTGTTAATTCTAAATCATCAAACTGACGCAATTCATCTTCTGGAGCTGGAGAAGTTATTCCGGTTCCCTCACGAAGCTCTTGAAGTAAATTATCTAGAGTCTGAGTCTCCTCTATCTCTTCTACCTCCTCTTTTTCAACTAAATCATCCTTGCTAAACTGACGCGTTTCAAACTTATCTGCCTCAATTTCATCTTTATGTTGTTTCACATACTTGTCCAAGATAGAATCTCCAGGCAATACACCTGCTTCCACCTCTTCATTTTTTCGCATAGCTTCTCCAACTGTTAGCTCTTTGGCTTCATCAAAATCAAATTGCGCTTCTTTATGTTCTGTTTTATGACGATTACGTCTCTTCTTACTCATGAGTTTCCCTTTCTACTTTACTTCCTGGCGTTTAACACGCTGACCAAAATATTGATACAAATCAACTTTTAAGGTTCCATTGTACAACTTACGCTTCTTGTCCGCCTGACTACCGTACTTGGTTTCAAAGGCTTCATCACTAGTTAGGATAAACTTGCTCCACGTTTTCAGCGGTGCAAATACTTGCCCCATCTCAGCATAAAGCTTGGTAACCCCTGCATCATCTGACAAGCGTTCACCATAAGGCGGGTTAGAGATAATCACTCCATTGATTTTATCGGAACGTAAATCCTGCACGCGCATCTGCTTAAAGGTAATATCTCCTGCAACACCTGCTGCCTGAGCATTGGCCTTAGCAATTTCCACCATACGTGCATCGATATCACAACCCATGATATCCAGTTCCAGTTCACGATCTACTTTCTTAGCTGCTTCAGTGCGTACTTCTTGGATCAAACGATCGCTAATCCAGTTCCATTCCTCAAAGGCAAAGGAGCGACGAAGACCAGGCGCCATCTTTCTAGCAATCATAACTGCCTCGATACAGAAAGTTCCCGAACCACAGGTCGGATCAATCAAGGGCTTGTCTGGATACCAGTTAGAGAGTTGTAAAATGGCTGCTGCCATGTTTTCCTTGATAGGAGCGCCACCTTTTTCAGTACGATAGCCACGTTTAAAGAGACTAGATCCTGTCGTATCAATCATGACAGTTGCCACATCTTTCAGAATAGAAACTTCAATCTTAAACTCAGGACCAGTCTCCATCAAGGGAATACCTTCTGGACGGGCATAATGTTTTTGCAATTTCTTAACAACAGCCTTCTTTGAAATAGCCTGTACACTTGGCTCATTGTGCAGTTTAGATTTAACACATTTAGCTTTGGCAATCGGAAAGCGAGCGCCAAGCGGTAAATAATTTTCCCAATCTAGGGCGAAAACTCCCTGAAACAGCTCCTCAAAAGTCTTAGCTGGGAAAGTTCCTACGATGATCTTAATACGGTCTGCTGCACGGAGCCAGAGGTTGGTTTCGATGATGGCTCTCGAGTCTCCTTGAAAACGAACTCGACCATTTTCAACCTGACAATCGTAGCCCAACTCTCGCACTTCTCGTCCCACAACAGCTTCAAGACCAGCTGCCGCAGTCGCGATTAAATTAAATTCTTTTTTCATTTTACAGTCTTATAAGACCTTTCTATATGTCCACTTTAAAAAATGAGGTTGAGAAAATTTCTCAGCCCCAACCTATATGCAATTTTCTATAAGCCATGTTTTGTTCCAGAAGTGACTAGGACCACTCCCTTCGATAATCATCTGTCTACCACTAACAGCCTACAGCTGATAGCAGTCAGAGTACTACGTTCGTTTCCGTGTACTCCATGCCCCGACCGAAATTTGGGTTGCTAGCTTGAGGGGTTTACCGCGTTCCACTCTCTCCGTTTCCAGAAAGACTCCGTCACTGTGGCACTTTCAAGCCTACTCCGACCTATCCAAAGACTTAGCCATTTCGACTGCCGTAACGATCTCTCGTCCCTAGGCTTATGGTTTCGCCTAGCACAAACACTACAGGCATCACAGCCTGTGCTAGCATGGACTTTCCTCATGAAAAGAAATTCTCCTCACGCGATTATCCAAAAATTGCACTTTTCAAATAAGCTCTTACAAATCAGAGTTATCCAAAATTTGTTTGCCAAACACTTCTTTCTCAAGACGATTTAGACGTTTCAAAATATCAAAATTCGTCATAGAAGTTGTAGCTGTCATTTCAAGAGGTTCTGCTTGAACCGGTGCAGATTCAGGTTTGCGAGACAATTCTTCCTTCAACTCTGCAATTTCTTGACGGAGAGACTTGACTAAGGCAGCATAAGTTTCGTAGTCCTTGATGACATCGTCCAAAAATTCATCAACTTCAACCTTACTATATCCACGGACTTCACGTCCAAACTCTTGCTCGAAAATATCTTTCGCTGAAAAAATAATACTTGCCATCTCTCTCTCCATTCTCGGTTTCTAATAGTATTATTATATAAAAAAAGGCATACAAAAATCAAGGTCAAAGCCTTACTTTTCAGAAAAATTTTCTGCTAGCTCATTTAAGTCTTCAAACGTTAACCTTTTTATGCGATAACCTGCCTGGTTTTTCATCAAATTGTCCATAAATTTTAATTTGGTCTCATTTTCTGGGTCATGGAAAAAATAAGCTAAGTCAGTATTTTCCAGCAAAAATCGTTGGTAGTCTCGTAGTTGCCCCATGTGTTCATATTTAGGATAGGCATATTTGACAAAATCGACCTGCTTAAATTGGTTAAGTTTAAGCTGATTCGCTTCATTCCAATTTTCCCCGTGTGTTTCAAAATCAAAAATGGTCGCTAGGCTGAAATCATATTCTTCTTTCATTTCATTTGCGACATCTAGCACCCAGGATTCAAATCCCAAGTTTCCTGTAAAGACCAGCCATTTAATCCCTTCTTCTGCTAAACTTTCTAAATCACGGCGAATGGCTTTCTTTATGATTTTTAATCTGATATCTTTTTCATTAAACAGACCCAAGTCAAAATTAGAATATCCCATAATTAAAGCTGTAGTCATTTTTACACCTTTCTTTCTATTTTTATGGTATAATAGAGTGATGTTATTGTACCAATAAGGAGAAATATGGTCAACTATCCTCATAAAATTTCATCGAAAAAAAGCCAAACATCCATTTCTCAACCAAAAAATTTCGCAAATCGAGGAATGACTTTTGAAAAGATGATTAACGCTACCAACGACTACTATCTAACGCATGGCATGGCAGTTATCCATAAAAAGCCAACGCCTGTTCAGATCGTTCGAGTAGACTATCCTCAACGTAGTCGGGCCAAAATTGTAGAAGCCTATTTTAGACAAGCTTCCACAACAGATTACTCTGGCGTGTATAGAGGATATTACATTGACTTTGAAGCTAAAGAAACGCGACAAAAGAATGCTATCCCAATGAAGAACTTCCATCTTCACCAGATTCAACATATGGAACAAGTTCTAGAACAGCAGGGCATTTGCTTCGTACTGCTTCATTTTTCTTCTCAACAAGAAACTTATTTGTTGCCGGCACTTGATTTAATTCGCTTTTATCATCAAGATAAGGGACAGAAATCAATGCCACTTGGATATATTCAAGAATATGGATATTTGGTTGAGCAAGGAGCTTTCCCTCAAATTCCCTATCTCGATATTATCAAAGAACATTTACTAGGTGGTAAAACAAGATGAATAAACAAACTATTCTGCGGTTCTTAAAGTATATTGGAATTACATTCCTCACCTTATTTATCGCACTATTTCTATTAGGTGGAGGTCTTTTCCTCTACTTTGTTAGCAAGGCTCCAGCCTTATCTGAAAGTAAATTAGTTGCGACAACCTCTAGCAAGATTTATGACAATAAAAACGAACTGATTGCTGACCTTGGATCTGAACGTCGCGTAAATGCCCAAGCCAATGAAATTCCTACTGATTTGGTCAAGGCCATCGTGTCTATCGAAGACCACCGTTTCTTTGATCATAGAGGTGTTGATACCATTCGTATCATGGGCGCAGCATTGAGAAACCTCCAAGGGAAAGGAGGGCTACAAGGGGCTTCGACCTTGACTCAGCAATTGATTAAATTAACTTATTTCTCTACTTCAACTGCTGATCAAACCTTGTCACGTAAAGCCCAAGAAGCTTGGCTAGCCGTTCAACTAGAACAAAAAGCAACCAAGCAAGAAATCCTGACCTACTACATAAACAAAGTCTACATGTCTAACGGTAACTATGGAATGCAAACCGCAGCCGAAAATTACTATGGAAAAGACTTGAAGGATTTAAGCTTACCACAGTTAGCACTCCTAGCCGGAATGCCTCAAGCACCAAACCAATATGATCCATATTCCCACCCAGAAGCTGCTCTAGAGCGTCGGAACTTAGTACTTTCAGAAATGAAGGGACAGAAATATATCAGTGCAGAAGATTACGAAAAAGCTATTAATACGCCTATCACTGATGGACTTCAAAGCTTGAAGTCAGCCAATAGTTACCCTGCCCATATGGACAACTATCTCAAAGAAGTAATCGACCAAGTCGAACAAGAAACGGGCTACAACCTTCTTACCACAGGTATGGAAGTCTATACTAATGTCGACAAAGATGTTCAACAGCGACTTTGGGATGTTTACAATACAGATGAGTACGTTGCTTATCCGGATGATGAACTTCAAGTAGCTTCCACTATTGTGGATGTAACAAATGGTAAAGTCATTGCTCAGTTAGGTGCCCGTCACCAATCAAGTAATGTATCTTTCGGAATCAACCAAGCCGTTGAAACCAACCGTGACTGGGGTTCTACTATGAAACCAATCACTGACTATGCTCCCGCTTTAGAATATGGAGTCTATGACTCTACTGCTTCTATTGTACATGATGTTCCTTATAACTATCCTGGTACTGATACTCCTGTCTACAACTGGGATCATGGCTACTTTGGGAATATTACAATTCAGTATGCACTCCAACAATCACGTAATGTTACAGCAGTTGAAACTTTAAATAAAGTTGGTTTAGATCGAGCGAAAACCTTCCTAAATGGCTTAGGTATCGATTATCCAAGCATCCACTATGCTAACGCCATTTCAAGTAATACAACAGAATCTAACAAACAATACGGTGCAAGTAGTGAAAAAATGGCTGCTGCTTATGCCGCCTTTGCTAATGGTGGTACTTACCACAAACCAATGTATATCAATAAGATTGTCTTTAGTGATGGTAGTGAAAAAGAATTTTCTGATACTGGTACACGAGCTATGAAAGAAACTACTGCCTATATGATGACCGAAATGATGAAAACTGTTTTAGCATACGGAACCGGACGTGGTGCTTACCTACCATGGCTTCCACAAGCAGGTAAGACAGGTACTTCTAACTATACTGACGACGAAATTGAAAAGTATATCAAGAACACTGGCTACGTAGCTCCAGATGAAATGTTTGTAGGTTATACTCGTAAGTATTCTATGGCTGTATGGACTGGTTACTCAAATCGTTTAACTCCAATCATTGGAGATGGTTTCCTAGTTGCTGCTAAGGTTTATCGCTCAATGATATCGTATCTATCAGAAGATGACCAACCTGGAGATTGGACGATGCCAGAGGGCTTGTATAGAAATGGAGAATTCGTCTTCCAAAATAGTGCAAAAAACACTTGGAATAATCAATCTACACAACAAACACAAATAGTAGAGAACCCAAGTACAACAGCTGAAAGTTCAACTACACAAGCAAGTACGACGGTTGGTCAACAACCCAATAATGCTCCAGCCACTGATCCTAATCAAGGACAAGCTGGTCAGTCTGGTCAGCCAACACAACCAGTACAACCAACGCCACAAAATCCACAAGTTCAACAGCAACCACAACAGTGAGATGAAAGAAAATCCTGAGAGTAAAAACTCAGGATTTTTTCTACAATAAAATACAATTCGCAATATCGAACATAGGATAGGCATCAATCTATTTTCTAGCAACCAAAAGAAGTTAGCTAACAACTAACTTCTTTTTATCTTATTTCACATGTTTTGCAAGCTCTTCTTGCACTTTTTTATTGGATTCTTCTTTTTCTTTCATCCATTTATCTTGAGCTTTTTGATATTCATCTGCAGTGACTGCCTTGTCTTGAAGTTCAAGATATTTGTATCGGAGCGGATCGCTTGTCCCCTTGTTACCTGAGAAAGAGAAAGGTAAAGTAAATGGTACCATCTTAGACAAGATTGGACGCCCTGTACGAGATGTCGTTGGAATGACTAGGGCACTATCTGTCAACCATGCTTGAGCTTCGGCATACTTGTTATAACGTTTTGTAACATCTGTAGTTTCTTCCCCTGCTTCATTGACCATTTTATCATAATCATTGAGACCAACCTTCTTAGCCGCCTCATTGTCTTTTCCTGAATCAAATCCTAGGTAAGTTCTCGTATTTTCTCCTACAGAAGGCTTGATGATATCAAGATAAGTTGATGGATCTGAGAAGTCTGGCCCCCATCCAACGTTATCAGAAAGATCCCAATCTTCGCCAGCAGCAGTTTGTGCAAATAAAGTGACATTAAGCACTTCATCTTTTTGCAATTGTTGAATATCAATAATGACATTATCAGTTCCTAAAGTTGCTTCCAAGGATTGTTTCATAGATTGGACACGTTGAACTTTTGTAGTTGCTGTTTGGTCAACAGGCATATCTAGGTGAATAGGGAAGGTTACGCCTTCAGCTTGAAGGGCTGCCTTAGCTTTGGCAAATTCTGCCTTGGCTTTCTCTGGATTATAGAGACCATCTTGGGCATCAGCAAGGTTCACATCCTTCCATTCATCCCCATAAGTCACCAATTTTTCTTTGACCATGTCACCAAAGCTTTTCCCATCTGCTTGGACAAATGTTGGTGGTACAAAAATATTACGTAAGATTTTGCTTGCACCGTTTTGTCCATTTAGCTGAGAGGCATAAGCTGTACGATCAAATCCAAAGGCAATAGCCTGACGGAAATCCTTGTTTAACAAAGCCTTTTTAGTTGAAGTCTTTTGTTCTTCACTAGTCTTAGATGTATATTTATAGGACTGGCGGTCAATATTTGTTCCCACTAGATAAGTCGTAGAGTCTTGTTGGGTATAGACAATATTGTCCTTCATCTCTTTCTCAAGCTCTGCGAAACTTGCACTTGTTGGATAGAGACGAGCTGCTGAAAGGCTACCATCTTTAAAGTTTTCTGCAGGTTTACTAGTATCTTGACCATCCCAGAATGACAATTTGACTTTGTCAATATGGACATTGTCTTTATCCCATTAGTTAGGATTTTTCGCAAATTCAACAGTAGATTTGGTCACAATCGATTTCAACAAATAAGGACCATTATACAAGATACTGCTTGGATCTGTTGCTTTAGCAAAATCATCCCCTTTTGAATTCAAAAACTCTTCATTAACTGGTGCCAAAACACCCATTGTTGTTTTAGAATTCCAAAAACTTTCAGGTTTGTTCAAAGTGTATTGGACTGTTTGATCATCAATCGCTTTAATCCCAACTTGAGAGAAATCTTTATTTTCCCCTTTAGCGTATGCATCCAAACCTTTAATTGAATCCTGTACCAAGTATAGGGCTTCAGATTTCTTATCTGTCGCATATTTAAGACCTGTCACAAAGTCCTGAGCCTTAACAGGAGCATACAGATGTAAACCACTTGGCATCCTGACGAATCTTATAAGTATAAGTCAAGCCATCCTTAGAAACTGACCAGTCCTCTGCCATTGAGGGAATAAGGTTCCCGTATTTATCATTTTCAAGCAATCCATCAATCACATTACTAGTAATGTCAGCGGTCGCTGCCTTACCAGTTGTTAAATAGTTGAGGTTATCTGGGTCTGTCTCGTAGGTAAATGCAAAAGTCTGCTCACCTTTAGCACCTGAGCCCCCAGAACAAGCAGCTAAGATACCTGCTGCTAATAAAGTGACTCCCGCAAGAGCCAATACTTTCCTTGTTTTCATAGTACTCTCCTTTGTTTTTCTATCCATTATAGACCCTTTTTTAAGTTCTGTCAATAGAATTTTCTGAATTTTAGAAAATTATTTTTTAAACAACAACTTTGCGAAAATATGAATAATATAAAAAAATCCCTCAACTACATTGTGTAGTCAAGGAATTATCAATAACATTTCTAAATAGCAACTGGTAACAGTTCTAGTTGTTTAATCTAACTCATTTCTCACGCACTGCAAAGCTGCTCCAATTACTTGGTGCATATCGTAGTAACGATAGTGTCCTAAACGACCTCCAAAGATAACATTTCCTTGCTCATCAGCCAGTTTTTTATATGATTTATACAAATGATTATTACGATCATTATTTACTGGATAATATGGCTCATCACCTTTTTCCCATGTTTTCGAATGTTCTTTAGTAATGATAGTCTTTGGTTGAGTCCCAAACTCAAAATGTTTGTGTTCAATAATGCGAGTATATGGAGTTTCTGAATCCGTATAGTTCACAACTGCATTCCCTTGGTAATTTTCCATATCCAAGGTCTCATTTTCAAAACGAAGACTACGGTACTCTAATTCACCTAACTTATAGTCAAAGAATTCATCAATCATACCAGTAAAGACAATCTTAGGAAAATCTTTCAGATATTGCTCTCTATTCTCAAAGAAATCAACATTTGTTTCTACATCAATGTTTTCATGATCCAACATTTTTTCAACTATTTGAGTGTATCCACCAATTGGAATCCCTTGATAGGTATCATTAAAATAGTTGTTATCATAGGTCAGGCGTACTGGCAAACGGCGAATGATAAAGGCTGGAAGTTCCGTAGTTGGCTTGCCCCACTGTTTCTCTGTATAGTCTTTGATTAATTTTTCATAGATGTCTGTACCTACAAGAGAAATAGCCTGTTCTTCCAAATTTTCAGGAGTTTTGCCATTTAAAACAGCACGTTGCTCATCAATCTTAGCCTGTGCTTCTGCTGGCGTCACAACTCCCCAGAGTTTATTGAAGGTATTCATATTAAAAGGTAAGTTATAAATCTCTCCCTTATAATTTGCAACTGGAGAGTTTGTGTAACGGTTAAACTCTGCAAACTGATTTACATAGTCCCAAATCTCCTTATCAGAAGTATGGAAGATATGGGCACCATACTGGTGAACTTGAATTCCTTCCTCTTCACGAGTATAGATATTACCTGCGATATGATTTCGTTTCTCAATGACTTTTACTTTTTTTCCTTTTAAGGCTGCTTCATGTGCAAAAACTGCACCAAAAAGACCAGCACCAACAACAAGATAATCGTACATAGATGTCCTCCTTTAAAATTACATTTTCAAAAATAATTAGTTAAAATTTTTTTAATTTCTTATAAAAATTTTCAAGAAAATTAATAATGAAATCATCTTTTAATAATACTAGAATCACAGCATAACTTCCGAAGAAAATAATTCCTTCCACACACAATAACCAAAAATAACTTAGTTGTAAGCTCTTTACTAAAATCATTCCTAAAACACTTATACTAACGGTAAATAGATAGCGTATCCCAACTATTTGATGTGCTATTTTAAAGAGTAAACCTCTCGTATAGTAAATTTGAACAAACAAGACAGCAAACTCAGCAATCATAGTGGCAAACGCTGCTCCACTTGAACCATAGGACGAAATTAAGATAAAATTTAATAGTAGATCAATAACTGCACCAACAATAACTGAAATTAAAAGATATTTTTCTTTCTCCAAAGGTGTTAATACTTGAATCCCTAATATTCCAGTAATTCCTATCGGAATTACTGCAATTGTTAAAAACTGCATACTAAGTACTGCACCCAGATACTGCTCTCCTGCGAGAAGAAAAAGACTTTCCTTAGCATTTAAAGTAAAAAATACAGCTAATGGAAAACTAATAAACAACGTAAAGTTTATGGCTTGAGCCGTGATACGTTCAAACTGTTCCTTCATATTTCTCTTCGCATAATAGGACATCCGTGGTAATAAAACATTTCCTAATGAATTCACAATACTTAATAAAATTAGTTTTAGCTTTGTTGCTGCTGTATACAGCCCAACTTCATAAGAATCTTTTATACTCCCTAGCATAATTAAGTCCAAGTTTGTATAAATTGAAATAACCAATGACTGAGCAAATAAAATTAAAATAGGCTTAAAATGTGGCACGAATTCATATTTATCCTGTTTTTTTAGGGTTATGTACTTAAATAAACGCTTGAAGTTTAAAATATTCGAACCAGCACTTGAAAACACTAAAATTAATCCATATATAATATAATCGCTCGGTTGGTGAACAAATATAAACATTAATACTATTGAAAAAATACGAAATATAATAGATCTAACTGTTATATAGTCATATTGCTCAATAGCCTGAAAAAACCAGTTAACACCTAGTACATTTAAAACAATACCGATGGCATTTATATAAAATAGCTCTCTATAAACAAGCATTGAAGGAAATGTAAAAAGCATAATAAAATAAATAATTAATACAAACCCAACTAAAACAATATTAATTATCAGTAGCTCCTGTACAACTTTTGACAGCTTGCGTTTATCATCACGAACAGTTGCAGCAGCACGAATTCCATACGTTGGAATACCCAAGGATGCTACTAATGAAAAATAGCTTACTATAGAGGTCACATAAGCTAATATTCCATTAGCCTCGACTTGCAGTACACGAGAAACATAAGGAAAAGTAATCAAAGGAAATAAAAAGTTAGATGCTGTCAAGATAAGATTCATGACAAAATTGTATTTAATCGATCTAATTTGATTGTTTTTCATTTATTTTCTCCACTTAATTTTTTTATTTCCCCTTTTTAAATAAACTAGAGCATCTATTTATTTTCAATTCCTTTATAACTTCTATTGAGTAGATAAATAATTACAGCTGCTAATATATAAAATCTTATAAACTCAATTGATAATATCGTTTCAAAAAATCTGTTTGAAAAAATCAACATAACTAAATCATTAATTAAATATGAATATAGAAACAATCTGAAATCAATAATTTTATTTGATTTTATCAATAATAACCGATCATAGGTTAAAATATAGTACAGAGAAAAAATTATAGAGATAGGAAGAACTCCCAATATACCAAAATCATAAACAACTGGATAATAAGTTGTCAACACATTGCCTGTTGATAAACCATTTGAAGCATTCTGCCAAGAACCAGAACCTACAATATACTCTATAGCAGATGAATAATTTCCAAATAGTTTTTGTATTATGGCATGGGCACCATAAAATGTTTGTTCTCCAAAAAAGTGAGATAAAGGTAAAGAATTGTAGGCACTACTAATAAAATTATTTAAATTTAACAAGGGTGCTCCAATATATATATATAAATACTGAAGTAAATCAATTTGCCCACCATCACCATTTCGGCCAGTTAAGAATAAAAACAATATCGAAAATGGAACTATTAGTAACATTAAATTTATAATCTTCATTATAAATTTAATGTTCAACTTTCGATCATTTATGTAAAAGTAAAGAAAGTACCACAATATCATTGCGCTTGTTATCAATCGAAATAATGGACTACGACTCCCTTGTAATAGTAAAAAGAAAGAATAGTTCGCAACAATTAGTAAAAAAAATCTGTCCACTACTTTAGATACTAAATACTTTTTAATTAGTAAATATAAAGCAATGTAAGAACTAGCATCTGTGAAAGCTTTAAGGTAATAATAAATTTTAGCAACGGAAATATTTAATTCTCTCCCTCTAATTGAATTAAATTTAAGAATTTGATCATAATAATTTATCAACTCAGGTAAACTCCCACTATAACCATTTCCTGCTATAAATAACCTATTAATAAAATTATAAAAATAAAATATTGTCACAATTTGAATTACTAGCACAATTGCTTTTAACCAAAAGTTAAATTCTATTACATTTGGATTTAAACTTATAATCCTTGCGTTCGGCATTAAAATTTTTCTAGAAAGTAATGAAATCACTGTAAACACTATCATTGTTGATAAGATAATGAACACAGTTCCTCCATTAAAAGATATCCCATAATATTCCTGTCCTAATATACAAAAAAATTGTGTCACAACAAAAATTACATAGTAAATATTAGAAGGATGTAAATATTCTCTCTGCGTCAAATTGAAATTTATAAAAAATAAAAATAGACTCATAATAAATGAAAAATAAAGCATTAATTTCTCCTTCCATTCACTAAGAAAGTATTTCGTTTATTGCTTTTTTTAAATAAAACCCTTTTTTTAGCTTTTCTCTTATTTCTTGAATATTTCTAACAAATTCTTGATACTGTTTTTCAGTGATTGTATCTAAAATATCTGATAATTCATAAAGATTAGAAATTACTAAACCTAACTTTTGTGAACTTATAAATTCAGCTAATGCAGATTCTTTCCATACAATCACAGGTAACCCCGAAGATAAGTATAACGATAATTTATGTGGATTATTATACCGTAAATAATTTCCCGTAGGGCCATCACAAGTTTCTATACTTATTCCATCCCAAACCAAACCAAATCCTTTTGATAAATAATTTGGAACATCATCTGATTCAAAAGCACCTAAATAATGAATGTTAGACGCATTTTCAGTAGACACAAAATTAATTCCCATTAGATTGAACTGCACATCTTTAATTTTAATCAATTCATAAATATATGGACTCTTTTCACGACTCAAATTTCCCGCAATTGTTACAGATTTATCAAAATACACTTGTTCAGAAAGAGGTTTATGATTTAAATAATCAAAAATTTCCAAAGTTATTAATTTATTCGAATCTACTCGTTGTTCAATAAACCAATTTTTCATTATATCATTGTGGACAATAAAAAAATCGGCTAATGAAATCATTTGTTGAAATTCTTTCTTATATTTACTTTCAATAAAAATATCTCTAAGCACTTCTACATCATGAACCAAAGAGATAAGAGTTACATTCTTATCTTTTATTTTTTTTAAATAATAATCTCTTCCTATATCTCGATAGGTGAATGGATGTTGTATTAATAAAGTATCATTACTTGACAGAAGTTTATATATTTTTCTCCATTGAAAAAATAAATCTATTTGTCTCTTTATTTTAGCAATTCGTGATATGTTGCTCTCATCTTTACGTAATAAAGTTAATTTTTTAAAATGTAATTCGTCTAGAATTTCTATACAATCATTTTTCGCTTTACTTCCTGCATGTTTATAGGAACCATATAATTCAATCAATTGATAATACAATTTTATACCTCTAAAGTTTTTCTCAAGTTCTGCGCTTGGTATTTTATATTATAGCCTTTTTCTTTAAAAATTCTTTCAATTATATCTGAATTCATTCGTGGTTTATCCACCAACTCTAATATTTTCATTACCCAATTTTCTGTTGTTTCTTCTAACGACAGATATTCTACATTATTTGTAATATTTAACTCCGTAGTGATTGCATCACTTACTAAAACTGGTAATCCGTTAGCCTGTGCTTCTAAAGCAGAAAGTGGAAGTCCTTCAAAAATGGAAGGTAACATAAATAAATCCATAGCACTTAACCAAGCTTTGATATTTGTTTGACTACCTGGCAATAAAACTACACCTTCCAAACCTAATCCATAAATTTTTTCTTCAATTTGGGATTTCAATTCGCTATCTTTACCAAGAATAATCAATCTTAGTCTACTATCTTTTTTATATGCTTCAGCAAATACATCTATTAAAAATAATTGATTTTTTTGAGGATTTAAACGGCCTATATTCCCAATAATTTTACAATCTTTCCAACCTAATTTTTCACGTAACTGAATCCTATCATTTTCAGAAAATGTAAATTGTTCTACTTCAATTGCATTTGGTATAATAGAAACTTGATTTCTAATATTTTTATCAAACAAGTAATCAGCTGCTAAATTAGAACATGCAAAATAATGGGTTGCAACCTTAGCTAATCGCTTTTTATTAAAAATATGTAGAAAATATTTCCATTTTTCCCAATTCCATTTAGAGTTATGACTGTGTATAACCCTTAGAGGAATTCCATATTTTTTAGCATAAACTAAGAAATCTATATTTGTAACACTCATTACATTACACCAGATAACATTGTAATTCTCAGCATTTTCCTTAAAAAAACTATCCATTTCTCTATAATATTGAGATAAGTTACCTCTCTTTTCAGGTATAAAAAATATTTTAGAATTTTGTCTCAATATCTCATCTTCAAAAATAATTGGCTCTTCAGTACGTTTTATAAAATCAAAATGAATTTCTTCTTTGTTAATATTTCTAAAGTAATTTAAAATAAATGTCTCAGTTCCAGCCAATTCAGGAGACATTCCTATAACTAATATATTCACTTTTATTTCTTCCCTCGCAATAATTTTTCTATAAAAACTTTTGTTCCTGGATATCTTTTTAAATTAAACTTTCTAGAAAAAAAATATCCATTATTCGCAGCTTCTTGTATTTGCTTAAAATCATTCACAGAATCAGTCCACTCATACGGATAGCCATCCCACCAATTTATATATCTCATATTCCCTTGATATTCTTCAGAAGTTCCTTTGTTAATTTGTAAATTTTTAATAAGATTCTGTTTATTTAAATAAAATAAAATTGTTGGAATAAAAAGTTCATCACCTAAAAATGAATATTTAAATATCTTTTCTATTAAGTTTGAATTGTTTATAATTATTTCAACACAATTATGAGACAATGTTACCCAGTTGCTAGCTTTTACTGGAAATATTTCATACCTATCTAGTAAATTAATTCTCAAAATTTCTTGAATCATAATTGCAATTTTACGATATAGCTTAAATAAGATTTTTCCAAAAAAACCGGGAAACGTCCTTGGTGTAAACTTCCGAAAAATATGATAGTATTTAATACGATTCAGTATCTCATCCTCATAGACCTCTAAATTAGAGTTTAATGTTAAAAAAGAATATTCAATATTCAAGTCAAAATATTCGTGAATAACATTTTGAGGTACTAATGGTAAATCATTCCCACTTATTAAATGATAATGTTGATATCCCTTGTTATAAGCCGCTGAGAACAAAATTAACTCCGCCTCAATCTGTGAATATCCTCCCCAAAAAATTTTTATTCTTTTAGTAAAAAATATCTTCGACCATTTAGTTGAGTTCATTAATTTCGTTTTATCATTATCTGTTAAAATAAATTTTTTATCAAATAATATATATATATCATTTCGTTGATGATCCAGTAATCTGATTAAGAATAATAACTGTTCAATATCCTGATGGGCAATAATTAAATAAGCAAACTTATTTGTAGGATTTATCTGTTTTACTTCTTTCATACCCCAAATTCCCCCATTAGCTCGATTTACATTTTTCTTTACAACGTTGTAATTTGTTTAAAATAACATAGTATAAATTAGGTGACAGCAAAAATAGTATACACTGTATTTTTCTAAAAGTTGGAACCTTTTTATTTAAAAGAACATCTTTTAAATATGGTTTAATTTTTCTTTGTATTTTTCTAACTTCCTCTTGAGAAGTCTTTATTGCCTGATTACTTAAAATAAATGAACCTATTACATTTTTTGCAACTAAAGCCTGATATAATTTTTTTTCATCCGGAATTCTATTTTTTAGAACTGTTCTATTATGCTCAATAGCCTCAAAAAAATGATACTGATTTTTCTGAAATACAGAATGGACGGTACTTCCCTCTCTAATAAGATAGTTATAAACTTGAATATCTGTATGTACAACTTTACTAGCATTTAATGCTATTTCTGCAAACACATATAAATCCTCATAAATTTTTCCCTTAGGATAGATCACTTGTAATACCTGTTTTTTGTAAAGTTTACCTCCATTAGATACTGTTACATTGTCATTATAAAATCCCTTTTCTAAAAATTCTTTACTATCTAGTAATAGTACAGTATTTTCTAAACTAGGAATTTCGATTTGCTGATCTTTTATTTCAATAGTCTTAACTTCTTTTTCCTTCGTAGATACAATATCAGCATCATACTTTTTTTGAAGCTTTATAAATACTTCCAAAGCATACGATTCAAAATAATCATCTGAGTCTAAAAATGTAACAAATTCTCCTGAAGCTTTTTCTAAACCATAATTTCTTGCATCAGATTGTCCACCATTTGCTTTATGATAAACATGAAAATTTTTATATCGGCATGCATAACTTTCACAAATAGTACCTGATGAATCTGTTGAACCATCATTTACTAATATGACTTCAAAATCTTTAAAAGTTTGATTTAGCAGACTTTCTAGTGCATTTCTTAAATAATCTTCAACATTGTATACAGGTATAATTACTGAAATCATGCTTGTCTCCTTCATTTATCTATAATTTTATTAAAATATGTTCCCTCATTCGAGTTGATTTTCACCTTATATGTACATTTAAAAAGAGAGGTATTCTTTAGAACCTCTTTCCAATCATGATCATTGTATTTTCTTGACATATTAGTTGCCAAAAAGACCAACTCTGGATTTGTTTCTGAATTTTCATTTATTGATTTATTCACAGAGTTGATTTTCCGATACGCTAGCTCAATAAGATAATCAATTAAAAAATAATCAATTGCCACATTGAATCTTTTGAAGTATTCGATTTGAAAATCTCTTAAAAATCTAAATAAAATAAAATTTTGTTTTCCAGCTAAACAAAATCCAGTCCACCTACCCTTAGGTACAAATTTAGGTATTTTTTCCTCATCTTTCAAACGAATTGTGTAAAAATCATTTTCTAAATACTCTAATTTCTTTGATGTTTCTATATATATTGTCGAATCTAACCATACACCTCCATATTTAGCAAGTAAAGTAACCCTAACAATATCTGAAAACTTGATAAAATCGATAATTCCACTTTTATATTTTTCAATAATAATTTCTGGTAAATCAATATAATTAAAAAGATTATTTTCATCCAAAAGAACATACTGATAACCATATCTTTTTGCATAACTTCTTTGACTTTCAATTGTCTTTTGAACAATCTTAGGAGCATTTTCTTCACCCTGGATCCACATTGAAAATATTATCTTACTATTAGAGTTAACAAACTTTATTTCTTCATCATATAAATAATTTTTTAAAAAATATTCAAATTCATTCTCAAGATATTCTAAAATGGTTTCATGCTTTCTATAATAGAAATTTGTAATTTTATCTCTAAGTAAGGGAATATTACTCAATCTTCCCCAAATTTTTTCAAATAGTTTATTTCTTGCAATCTGAGGATTGAAAGTATTTTTCAATAAAAAATATTCTTTTACAATTTTTTTCATACTCTTTATAAGTCCCTTATTTGCTTGATTAAAAATTTATTCCTTCTAGAATACTAAATATTCTTTTCTGAATTAAATCATTTGAAAAATTATATTTAAGCTCAACAATTTTAAAATTCTTATCTTGAATACTATCAATTGTAGTTTCAATTATATGCTGAATATCTAATGGAGTATCTATTTTTATATTTGGCAATAGAGTAGTTGTTTCCTTATTAACAACTTCCGAAATAACTCCAACATCACTAACTATGATATACAAAGCATTTGCCATAGCTTCTAACATGCTAATTGGTAAGGTCTCATCTTTATAACTTGTAGGTAAAATAAAATAGTGCATTTTTTTTAGAAGTTGTTCCTTTTCTTCTCCATATACACCATTAAAGTAAGTCACATTTCCCATTGTAGATATTTTGTGCTTAAATTCATTTTCGAGGGTGACATCAAAAAACTTTCCTGAAAAATAAAAATGATAGTTAGAATTACTTTGCATGTTTCTAGCTAGCTCTAATACAATGTCATATCCTTTTTCCTTTAGCATATTGCTAAAATAAATAATATTTATTGGCTTAGATTGTTGTTTTATTTCTAAATCGTCTTCTGATATAAATAAATTTTCATCAATTCCATTCCGTATAATTTCAAATTTTTCATTTGGAATCATTAACGGCTCAAACATTATCTTAGATTTATGTCCTAGTAAGATAATTTTGTCAACACGTTGATAAATACTTTTATTAATAATTCTCAGTATTTTATTTTTATTTACCACTTTACCAAACGCACTATTATGAAAATGAGTTACAATTTTCTTACGTTTTAAAATCATCATAAGTAAATAAATAGAATCTCTAATATTCCCCCCTACGGAACCAGAAGGTGTAAAATAGAAAACATCTGTATTTACTTTTAAAATAAGATAGACATAATAAAAAAGTTTTTTATTATCTGTAATGTCAATCGACATCACTTTTTCTGCTTCCTTCTCACAATAATCTTGAAAATCATTAATAGCTTTTCCAAGACCGGTTTGTCTATTTTTTATCTGTCCTACAATTGTTACTTTCATCAACTAAAAACTCTGTCCATATTTCTTTCCAAAGAATTTGGCCATTAAAAATGATTTTGCTTTTTTGAGCAAATTCACTTTTTCCATATACATAAACGGCACTTCCTTAGGAGTCAAATTGTTTTTCACCAGCCATACATTAAATAGCAGTTCGCTTACTCTACCAAATAAGCGTGCTTCAAAAGCTGTTAAACCTGATAAGTCCATACATTCATACATACTATCTAAAATTGGAAATAGCCAAGTGAAATAATCATCAACCAGTTCTTTTTTCATAATAAACATATTGAACATATAGCCACTTCTTTGCTTCATTACTTTATCAAAGCTTGATAGGTATTCTGGACTCTTCGTTTCAATCATTTTTCTAGCTAGATCTAAATGAGTCCCATCCAAGGTGTGAGTATAATGAGAATAGAGCGTTTCTATATAGTACTTTCTTTTCTTAGGGACAATAACATTTGAAACTTCTAACATTTTCTCAATATCATCTTTATCTAAAATAACATCATCTATATTTATTGATTCATTATAAACTTCTGTCTTCTTAGTAAAATAACGACGATAGTGTACCAAACCTAAATAGTCGCACTCTAAATTTTTCCATGCCCAATAGAGGCCTGTAAGTTCACAATAGTAGGGATTTAAAACGGAAATATTGTCTCCAGTATTATCTCCCTGAAAACCTAAATCGTTTTTACCTTCACATCCAACATGAATTGGGAGATAAAGTTCTGTATCCTGCGGCATGACAAATTGTTTATGCGTTGCCACGATTATTTTTATCACTGACATTTTCTATTTACTTTGCTCCATCTTTCACGAAAACAACTTTAATAGTTTTCAATAAAATTTCAATATCCTTCCAAATTGTCCAGCCATCCAAATAAGTAACATCTAATTTTACTACTTCATCAAAGTTTTTAATATTACTTCTACCACTAATCTGCCAAAGTCCTGTTATACCAGGTTTAAAACTTAAACGACGTTTTTGTTCCGGTGTATATGTCATATACTCATCTAAGGTTGGCGGTCTAGTACCAACTAAACTCATATCACCTTTTAGAACATTCCAAAATTGTGGCAATTCATCTAGACTCGTCTTTCTAATAAAATGCCCAATCTTTGTAATTCGTGGATCATTTTCAATCTTAAACATTCCACCCTGCATCTGGTTCTGACTCATCAATTCCTTCTTGATTTCCTCCGCATCTACTCTCATAGAACGGAATTTATAAAATTTAAATACTCGTCCATTTCTACCAACCCTATCTTGGACAAAAATAGCAGGGCCTCCATCTCTTTTTATCAGAGGAACAAGAAAAATAGACACCAGACCACAAATAATCAGACCAACCGAGGAGCCAATAATATCTATAACACGTTTAAGAGCAATATCACTTGAACGATAAAAGGTTGTTGAGAAATTGACGACACTAGAATCCCCAAATCGTTGAATCGCTTTTTCACTATTGGTTACAAAATCTAAAGCCGCTATATTGACAGCTACTGGTAATCCCATTGTTTCAAATCGAGAAACAAAGTCTGCAATCAAAAAGCTTTCACTTGGGAGATTAATCACCACTTGATCTACGACTGATCTCGTAGCATAGGTTACTAGGTTATCCAACGTAACGATTGTAAAATTAGAAGATTCAAAATGCTCATCATCTACAATACTAACAGCTGAAACATAGCCGTAATCATAGGTAGATAGCTGCTTTAAAACTCGCTCAACTTTAGCTCGTGTAGTTACAAGCAAGATTCGCTGAGTATATTTTTTATTATGAGATAAAAACTTCCAAACCTTACGAATGAAGAGATTCAGCACTAGGATAAAAAGTGTGTTGCCCCCTACAATCCACAATAAATTGTAGAGGCTTAAATAAGGTAAGTCCGGCGTTAACAATGGAAGAATAACAACAGCTAATAAAAGATAGACAAATTCGTACTTTATAGTCTGTATCAGTTCTTCTGCTGAACTCCGATATTTGAAATTCTTACTATAATCACTAACATAGTAAGAAATAACATGAACAACCATTAGAAATGGTAGAGGTCCATGAATATCGAATACAATAGATAATATATAAATTGGAAACAGTTGTATTATGAGAATCTCTAATTTTCGAATATTTGATACTTCTCTCAAAACTACCTCCTAGGTAACTCTACCTACTTCTTTTTCCCATAATTTCCATAGGAACCATAGGCCCCATAACCACCATAAGCTCCGTATTTTTCAACTTCTGTGTTAAATTTATTTAGAACTACACCTAAAAACGGAGTTCCTGTTTGTTCTAACTGTTCTTTAGCCTTCAAAACATCACGACGCTTTGTCTCTCCAGCTGCCGTTACCAAGATAGAAGCATCACATTTTTGTGTAATGATAGCAGCGTCAATGACTATCCCAATCGGTGCAGTATCCACAATGATATAGTCAAAATACTTACGCAGGGTATCAATCATGTTATTAAAGTTGTCACTTTGCAAAAGAGCTGTTGGATTAGGAGATACTGGTCCAGCCTGAATAACAAATAGATTTTCAACGTTTGTATCACAAAGACCTTGTGATAAATCTGTCGACCCAGATAAATAATCTGTCAAGCCAGTGATTTTTTCTCTAGATTTGAATATTCCTGACATAACTGAGTTACGAACATCTGCATCAACTAGCAAAGTCTTGTATCCAGCTCTTGCAAATGACCAGGCAATATTTGTTGATGTTGTTGATTTTCCTTCACCAGGTTTGACAGATGAGATGGCCAAAACTTTCAAATTATCACCACTCAATTGAATATTGGTGCGCAAAGCATTATAATATTCTTCTGCTTTTTTTATAAAATTAATACGTTTCAACGCAATTTCTAATGTTGGCATATTTTCTCCCTTACTTTAATTTATTCAAATCCGGAACAATTCCTAGAAGTGGCATATTCATAACTTCCTCGACATCTTCTGGTCGTTTAACACGATCATCCAATAATTCAAGTAATAAAACTGAAACAACCATTACTGCGCCACCTGCCAGAAAAGCAAGTGCAGTATTACGACGAATATTAGGTGATGAAGGAGTTAGGGCTGGTCTTGCCTCCTCTAGTGTTGTTACATCAGACACACGAGTTACAGAAATAATTTTTTCCGCCGCCACCTCGCGAAGAGCATTAGCAATACGACTTGCCTCTTCTGGTTGATCATCTTCAACTACGATTGATACGATACGAGTATCTACCGGCACTGTTACTTGAATCTTTTTAGTCAATTCTTTAACTGTTTTATCTAATTTAAGATTTGAAATGACTTTCTCCAGTACATCTTGAGAAAGGATAATTTCCTTATAGTCTTTTACTAGATAACTACCGGCTTGTAAATCCTGATTGGTCAATCCTGCATTTTCAGACTGATTACGGCTGACAACATAGATACGAGTTGTACTAGAATACTCCGGTTTCAATACAAAACTACTTACTCCAAAAGCTAGGACAGCTGCCACAATTGCTGTCAACAAAATGATAATTTTCTTTTTCCAAAGGATTTTAAATAATTGAACAACATCAATTCCGATTTCTTTATTTTCTTTCATGTCAACTCCTAAATAATTTGATCAGCTAAGATGAGGCGTGGATTTTCGATAAATAATTCTCTTGCCTTACTTTCACCGTATTGTTTTGAGACGATCTCATAAGCTTCTTTCATGTAAGGCGGTCTTTGGTCTAAATTGTGCATATCACTAGCAACAAAATGAACCAAATCACGCTCTAGGAAATAGCGAGCTCGTTTCTTCATAAATTTATATTTATCCCCAAATAACTTTGGTTTTAAAATACTGGAACTATTGATTTGAGTGTAGCAACCCATATCAATCAACTCTTTTACCCGTTTTTCGTTATTTTCTAATTCATGATAACGTTCAATGTGGGCAACTACAGGTGTTATACCAAGCATAAGAACATTGCTCAAAGCAGTGTGGATTTCTCTGTAAGGAGTAGCCATACTAAACTCAATCAGAGCATAGCGTGTCCCATTAAGACTTGGAATCACTTGCTTCTCTAACTTTTCAAGCACATCATGGGTATAATAAATTTCTGCTCCATAGAGAATAGTCAAGTCTGGAGCCACTTCCTTGGCCAGCTCCTTAACTTCTTGAAAGTTTGCCTCTATCGTCTCCTCAGGGGTCTCAAACATTCCTTTTCGTCTATGTGATGTCGATACAATAGTCCTTACCCCTTGCCTGTAGGCTTCTGTCAAAAGCGCCTTACTTTCCTGCTTCGTTTTAGGACCATCATCCACACCAAATACAATATGCGAATGAATATCAATCATTTTGCTTTATTTCCCTTCCATCACATCATTGATGGCAGCCTTGACTGACTCTAAACTGCTGTCACTTATTTCCATCATGTAGAGGTTACTATCAGGCATAGCATAGGATGGTAAATCCATACGCCCTGTTCCTTTAAGATCTTGCGAATTGATCTTATACGTTCCACCACTCTCAAGTTGGGTATTGACCAAGTTCATCATGGTTTCGAGTGGCATATTAGTTTGAATTGAATCTTGCAACCCTTTTATAATACCGTCATAATTTTTCAAAGCTTCTGTCGAGGTTAACTTTTGCAAAATAGCGACAATGACCTTCTGCTGGTTACGGCCACGATCCCGGTCTCCGTCTGCCAAAGAATAACGCTCACGCACAAATCCTAAAGCTTGCTCCGAATCAAGATGAACATTTCCTACGGGATAGAACTTCCCATTTGTATGAGCTGTAAATTCTTGGTCATTATAGACATCAACTCCACCAAGTAAATCAATCAATTTCAAGAAAGAGGTGAAATTCAAACGAGCATAATAGTTCAAGTCAATACCGTAGAGATTTTCCAGTGTATGAATGGAAGCATCTACTCCATAAATCCCCGCATGGGTCAACTTATCTTTTTGGTTGTTTCCTCCATCTGCAATTGGAACATAGGAATCACGAGGTGTCGTTGTCAAGAGAATCTTTTTCGTTTCACGATTCACTGTCATAATGATATTGACATCCGAACGAGAAACTGAACTGATTGGACCGTAAGTATCAATTCCGCTGATATAAACATTGAAACTATCACCTTTGACATCCTTTGGAGTTTCAACCTTCTTAGTCAATTCTTTGGTATAAATTTTCTTAATCTTTGAAGCATAGTCTGGATATTCTGATTCGATAATGTTTTCAAAGACACTGTTTAATATAATTGCCTTTGTATCACCAGCTAACAAGCTCTTATAGGCAGCAAGATAGGAGCTGCTTTCTTCGACTGTCAGTTCTTTGTTTTGAGTAGATTTCAGATCATTCAACAACTGTTGGATATTATCCTTATCCGTCCCAGTCGGCCCCGTTACACTGGTTACCTGACTGATATTATCAATTGGATTATCTGCTAACACAGCAATACTCATCGAATAATTTGAGTAGTTCGATGTCGCATTCAGGCGACTGGTAAATCCAATGAACTGCCCTACAGCAAAGAGAGAAGTAGCATTAATCAAAATACCCAGTAATAATAAAATCAGCGTCAGATTTTTAACTTTCCTGGACCGAATTAAAAAGAAGCACAAGATGGCTAAGGCCACAATTAAGACGGCAACTACTATATTGAGATATCGGAAGGCTAACATATTGTACTTGAAAATCAAAAACAATAAAAAGACTGCCAGTACTGCATAGATAGCTAGCAACCCCCAACTAATCATAATCTTTGTTTTACTCTGACGAGCTCGCTTCGAAGATCTACTCACGATATACCTCTATTATCAATTTTTATTTCATTTTATTATATCATAAAAAAAACACTTGTGGGGTAAATCCACTTAGGTAAGGCGTTTTCATCTTCTTTCCGAAACATTACTTTTCACTTGCAAACAATTACATCAATAAATTTACTATATAAACATCAAAACGAGGTTCCTTACGGAACCTCGCTCATCATTATTTAACATGATTTTCTGCTTCTTTTTGGGCTTTTTCGATTGCTTTTTTGCTTTCTTGCTCCCATTTTGCCTTAGCTTCTTCATACTGTTTGGTTGTTACAGTATCTTTTTGCAGTTTCATGTACTTGTAGTTATTGCCGTCACCCTTGATGCCGACTAGTGAATAACCTCTTGTAAATGGCGTTACTTTGGTTACAGATGCTGTTCCACCACTTGACATAGCTGACATAATCAGAGAATTGTCAATCATCCAAGCCTGTGCTTCAGCATATTTTTCATAGCGTTTGGCTACATCTTTATTTTCACTATCTGCATCTTTAAGCATCTTGGTATAGGTATCAAGACCCAAGCTAGCAATCTTAGCTTTATCTTCCTGAGCATCTAGACCAAAGATCTTGAGGTAGAATCCATCCTCTGCATTGAAAGGATTAAGATACGTTGATGGATCTTGGTAGTCACCTACCCAACCATCAAAGTTCAAATCATAGTCACGATCAGCTGGTGTCGGTGCCAAGAAGGCTACATTGTTAAAATCATCTGTTGAAAGTTGTTGAACGTCAATGACAATGTTATCAGCACCTAAAACTGACTCAAGGGTCTGCTTAACTGAATTCATGCCTGTCACAGCATTTTTACTTGTCTGATCAACTGCCACATCCAAGTGAATTGGGAAGGTCACACCTTGACTTGCCAATTCTTTTTTAGCTTCCGCGAATTTTGCTTGGGCCTTTTCTTTGTTGAAATAGGCATCCTGAGCATCTGCCAAGTTAATACCTGACCATTCTGTGCCATAGTTAACCAATTTAGAAGCCACTACTTCTCCAAAGGTCTTGTCTCCGACTTGGACAAATGTAGGAGGCACTAGGGTGTTACGAAGGGTCTTGCTAGCTGCTTCTTCCCCGTTTGACTGAGCAGAATAGGCTGTGCGGTCCAAGGCAAAGTTCACCGCTTGGCGGAAGTTTTTGTTCAAGACAGCTGTCTCAGTTGACTTCTTCTGCTCATCTGTCGTTTTAGCAGTGTGATTGTAGGCCTTACGGTTGACGTTAAAATTGAAATACCAAGAAGTCTTGTCCTGCAAGCTATAGACGATATTATCCTTATATTTCTCCTTGGTCTTAGCAAAGTTAGAACTATTTGGATAAACCCCAGCGATTGAATAAGCTCCACTTTCAAAGTTACGGATGGTCAATTCTTGGTCTGAGCCATCAAAATAAGCCAATTTTACGTGTTCAATCGATACTTTGTCATGATCATAGTAATGCGGGTTTTTCACATACTCGATCGATGATTTTGATGTGAAATCTTTTAACAAATAAGGTCCACTGTAGAGAATGCTATTTGGAGATAGGGTCCCAAAATCTTTCCCTTTTGAATTTAGAAACTCTTCATTTACTGGGAAAAGAATACTGTTGGTTGTTTTTGAATTCCAGTACGGTTCTGGGCGTGCCAAAGTATACTCAACAGTCTGGTCGTCGATGGCCTTCACTCCAACCTTAGAAAAGTCAGAATCCGCTCCTGTAATATAATCATTCAAGCCCTTGATTGAATTTTGAATCAAGTCAAGCGCCTGTGATTTATTATCCACTGCGTACTTGATACCTGTCACAAAATCCTGTGCCTTGACTGGGGCGTACTCTTCACCATCAGCTGTGAACCATTTGGCATCTTTTCTCAATTTGTAGGTATAAGTTAGACCGTCGCTTGAAACAGACCAGTCTTCTGCCAAAGATGGAATTAGATTTCCATGATTGTCATTTTCAAGCAAACCATCAACTAAGTTAGTAATGATAGCTGTATTATCAGCGTAGTAGTCTAGTAAATAGTTAAATGTAGTTGGGTTTCCACTAAAGGTTGATGAGTAAGTTTTTGTATCTGAACCTGATTGTCCACAGGCAGCTAAAAGCAAAGCAGCCGCAAAAGTCAGGCCTGCACTAAGGATACGCTTTTTTGTAGTCATCTTCTTTCTCCTTTATGTTAGTTTTTATAACATAGGTTTATTTTACCAAAATAGTGGAAATTTGTAAAGTTAATTGAATTTCTAGAATGAAAGTTTATTAATCTTAGCCATAAAAAAAACAAAGGATTTATGCCTTTCATACACTCCTCCCTTGTTTTTATACGATTTCAATTTTAGATTTTTCTGTAAAAAATGTTTATAGCAATTCCACACAGAAAGCATCCCATGGAGCCAAGATTTGTTTTTCAAAGGCTTCTTGAGCTGAGGTGTTTTCAATCAAGACAGATTTGACGTTTCCTTCTACGGCCAAGTCTTGTTCTTCATTGGACAAGTTAGCGACGACTAGGAAGCGACGGTCACCATCTTTACGGATATAGGCAAAAACCTTGTCAGCCGTATCAAGCAATTCAAAGTCAGCTCTAATCAGCCAGCTATTCTCCTTACGGATTTGAACAAGCTTCTGATAGGTATAGAAAATCGAATCTGGATTTGCCAGCGCTTCTTGAACATTGATTTCTTGATGGTTTGGATTCACTGCCAACCAAGGTTGACCTGTTGAGAAACCAGCGTTTTTGCTCTCATCCCATTGCATAGGCGTACGGGCATTGTCACGTCCAATGACACGGATACTGTCCATGATTTCTTCCATCGGAATGCCTTTTTCAAGAGCCTCACGCGCATAGTTGAGAGATTCAATATCCTCTACTTGATCCAGTGTTTCAAACGGATAGTTGGTCATCCCAATTTCCTCACCTTGGTAAATATAAGGTGTCCCTCTCATGAGATGAAGTAAAATTGCAAAGGCTTTGGCAGATTTTTCGCGGTATTCTTGGTCATTTCCCCAGATCGAGACGATACGAGGAAGGTCATGATTGTTCCAGAAAAGCGAATTCCAGCCGTCCTCAACGCCTAACTCTGTCTGCCATTTGTTGAAAATCTCTTTTAACTTAGCAATATTCAGTTCTTTTTGATAGTGCCACTTAGGCTGACCTTCCTGATACTGAAGACCGATATGTTCAAAATGGAAGACCATAGACAATTCTTGCCCCTTTGGATTAGAGTAGAGCTTGGCAATCTCTGGCGTTGCTCCCCAGGTTTCCCCTACTGTCAAGAGATTCTTATCTCCAAAGGTCGCCTGATTCATCTCCTTGAGATAAGGGTGGAGCATAGGACCGTTATTGACTACCTTCTCATCAGGAATTTTGCCAATCATGTCAATGACATCCATACGGAAACCGCCAATGCCTTTATCAATCCAGAAGTTCATCATATCGTAAATTTTCTGGCGAAGTTTTTCATTCTCCCAGTTAAGATCCGGCTGTTTCTTGCTGAAAAAGTGGAGATAGTATTGACCTGACTTTTCATCGTATTCCCAAGCAGACCCACTAAAGATAGAATCTAGATCGTTAGGCTCATCCCGCCAGATATAGTAGTCACGCTCAGGGCTATCAGGATTTTCACAGGCCTCGACAAACCAAGCATGTTCATCCGAGGTATGATTGACCACCAAGTCCATGATGATACGGATATCACGTTTCTTAGCTTCGGCAATCAGTTGGTCCATATCCTCCATGGTCCCGAAAATAGCCGCAATCGCTTGATAATCAGCAATATCATAACCATTATCATCCATAGGACTGTCATAAACTGGAGAAAGCCAAATCGCTGTAATCCCTAACTTGGCTAGATAGTCTAACTTACTGGTAATTCCTGACAAATCGCCAATTCCATCTCCATTACTATCCATAAAACTCTTTGGATAGACTTGATAGACTACGGCATTGTGCCACCATTTTTCTTGCATTTTCTTACCTCATTATTTTCATAATCTACAGTCTATGATAGCGCTTTTTAAAATTTTGTGCAAGCGTTTGCTTAATCTTTTTGATTTCTTTTTTAACTCCATAGTTTCCTAACTTTCAATTTTTTATTATAATAGAGGTCAGAGGTAAAAAAATGAAAAAACAAGCTTTTAGTTCTGAAAACTATTTGAATCTACAACGCGACCACATTTTGGAGCGCATTAACCAATTTGACGGCAAGCTCTACTTAGAGTTTGGTGGCAAAATGTTAGAAGATTTCCACGCTGCTCGTGTTCTTCCTGGTTATGAGCCTGACAACAAAATCAAGCTCTTGCAAGAGTTGAAAGAGCAAGTTGAAGTTGTAATCGCCATTAATGCTAGCAACATCGAACATTCCAAAGCACGTGGTGACTTGGGCATTTCTTATGACCAAGAAGTTCTTCGTTTGATTGACAAATTCAATGAATTAGGCATTTTTGTTGGTTCTGTTGTCATTACACAATACGCTGGCCAACCAGCTGCAGATGCCTTCCGCAATCAACTTGAGAAAAATGGAATTGATTCTTATTTTCATTATCCAATCAAAGGATATCCGACAGATATGGATCACATCATTTCACCTGAAGGCATGGGGAAAAATGATTACATCAAAACCAGTCGCAACTTGATCGTCGTAACCGCTCCTGGACCTGGTTCTGGAAAATTGGCAACTTGTATGTCCAATATGTACCACGACCAAATCAATGGTATCAAGTCTGGTTACGCTAAATTTGAAACCTTCCCAGTTTGGAATCTACCCCTTCATCACCCAGTCAACTTGGCATACGAGGCTGCCACAGCTGACCTTGATGATGTCAACATGATTGACCCCTTCCATCTCCAAACCTACGGAGAAACCACCGTCAACTATAACCGTGATATCGAGATTTTCCCAGTGCTCAAGCGCATGTTGGAACGCATTCTAGGAGAGTCTCCATACGCTTCTCCGACAGATATGGGGGTCAACATGGTTGGTTTCGCTATTACAGATGATGAAGCTGCTGTCGAAGCTTCTAAACAAGAAATCATCCGCCGTTACTATCAAACTGTTCTTGATTTTAAAGCCGAAAAAGTCGGCGAAGCTGCTGTCAAGAAAATCGAGTTGCTTATGAATGACCTCGGTATCACACCAGCAGACCGTAAGGTTGCTGTCGTTGCACGTCAAAAAGCAGAAGAAACTGGTGGACCAGCCCTAGCCCTTGAATTGCCAAATGGGGAAATCGTCACAGGTAAGAACTCAGAACTCTTTGGCCCTACAGCCGCTGCTCTTATCAACGCCATCAAGAAATCAGCTGACATCGCTAAAGAAGTAAAACTAATCGAGCCTGAAGTCGTCAAACCGATCCAAGGTCTTAAAATCGATCATCTGGGTAGCCGCAATCCGCGCCTTCATTCAAATGAAATCCTGATTGCACTTGCTATCACAGCTACGGAAAATCCCGACGCTGCCCGCGCTATGGAAGAACTTGGTAACCTCAAAGGAAGCGAAGCTCACTCAACCATCATCTTGACAGATGAAGACAAGAATGTCCTTCGTAAATTGGGTATCAATGTAACCTTTGACCCATACTACCAATACGACCGCTTGTATCGCAAGTAACGATTTGAACCTCTCCACCCTCGGAGAGGTTTTCTCTCTGTCTCAAGAGCCAGCTTTATGTTATAATGAAAGAAGAAAACTGAAAGGATTTACCATGTCAAAAGAAGTTATTGTTGAAAGTTTTGAACTTGACCACACTATTGTTAAAGCACCCTATGTTCGCTTGATTGGGGAAGAAACAGGACCAAAAGGAGACATCATCTCCAATTATGACATTCGCTTGGTGCAACCAAATGAAGACTCTATCCCTACCGCTGGTCTTCACACTATTGAGCACCTCTTGGCAAAACTCATCCGCACCCGCATTGACGGTATGATTGACTGTTCACCATTTGGTTGCCGTACAGGTTTCCACATGATTATGTGGGGACGTCACACTAGTGCCGAAATTGCGGCCGTTATCAAGGATTCACTCAAGGAAATCGCTGAAACTACTACTTGGGAAGATGTTCCTGGAACAACCATTGAATCTTGCGGAAACTACAAGGATCACAGCCTCTTCTCTGCTAAAGAATGGGCGAAACTTATCCTTGAACAAGGGATTTCAGATGATGCATTTGAGCGTCATGTGATTTAAACACAAAAAAGGAACCAGTTTTTTCAGCTGGCTCCTTCTTTTTTATTCTCAAAATTTTGTCTTATACTCAATGAAAATCAAAGAGCAAACTAGGAAACTAGCCGCAGGCTGTACTTGAGTACGGCAAGGCGACGTTGACGTGGTTTGAATTTGATTTTCGAAGAGTATTAGGCTTTTTCACGAATGACCAAAACACCATCTTCCATATCTGCTTCCAGATGTTTAGCATCTAAATGATCCAAGTGGAAGTCTGTCACCTTATCCCGAATTTCTTGTTCAACCACGCGACGGAGAGGGCGAACCCCCATGACTTCGTCATAGCCTTCTTCTGTGATATAGTCCTTAGCCATTTGACTGACTGCTAAATCAATGTCTTTCTTAGCCAAGGTTTGGTTGACTTCAGCCAACATCAAGTCCACAATCTTAGAAAGGTCTTCCTTAGTCAAGTGTGAGAACTCGATAACTGCATTAAAGCGGTTGAGGAATTCTGGACGGAAGAATGGTTTCAAACGGTCCATCAATTCTGGTTTATCCGCATCTTCTGTCAGATTGGCTTCATAACCAAATCCAGCATTTGATGTCGCAATAATAACAGTATTCTTGAAGTTTACTGTATTTCCTTGACCATCTGTCAAACGACCATCATCCAAGACTTGGAGGAGAAGGGTAATGACTTGAGGGTCAGCCTTTTCAATTTCGTCGAGAAGGACGATTGAGTATGGATTGCGACGGACGCGTTCTGTCAAGGTATTGTTGTTGTCATCGTAACCAACATAACCTGCAGTTGTACCAATCAATTTAGATACGGCTGTGCGGTCGCTGTATTCTGACATGTCCAAACGGATGATAGCATCTTTCGTTCCGAACATATCAAGAGCCAATTGTTTAGCCAACTCAGTCTTACCGACACCAGTAGGACCTACAAAGAGGAAGCTACCAATTGGACGGTTACCTTCATCAAAACCAGCACGGTTACGACGGATAGCTTTTGCTACTGCTTCAACGGCCTTATCTTGACCAATAACTTTCGTCTGCAAACGATGACCCATATCTTTCAAACGTTCGATGTCCGTAGCCCCCATTTGAGATACTGGAATACCCGTCATACGTTCTACAGATTCAGCCACATCGTTGACACTTGCAGTCACTTTCATATCTTCTGTATGGTTTTCGATTTTCTTTTCCAATTCTGCAATGCGTGTTTTATAGTTTAGAGCTGCTTCAAAATCTTCTGCCTCAACTGCTTTTTCTTGCTTGTCTTTTTCTGCCTCAATTTCACGTTCAACAGCATGAACATCTGTTACTGGATGCTGAGCTGCCAAGTGAGCCGCCGTAACATCGACAAGGTCGATAGCCTTATCTGGCAAGCTACGTTGTGGAATATATTGAACAGAGTAATCAACGGCAGCTTTTAAGACTTCATCTGGCAAAATAACATTGTGGTGTTGTTGATAAAGATCTCGAATACCTTGAAGAATCTTGAAAGTATCTTCAGCAGATGGAGCATTAACCTTCACTTCGTTGAAACGACGAGCAAGAGCTGCATTCTTCAAGATGGTGTTACGGTATTCATCTTGAGTCGTTGCCCCAATCACTGTCAACTCCCCACGAGAGAGGGCTGGCTTGAGAATATCCGCAAGCCCCTTAGAACCACTGTCTCCACCAGTGCTACCAGCACCGAGGATTTGGTGAATTTCATCAAAGAAGAGGATAATATTCCCTGCTTCTTTGACCTCATTGACTAGATTTTGAACGTTTTCTTCAAAGCTACCACGGTATTGAGTGCCAGCCTCAAGACCTGAGATATCAATGGAAACAATTTCCTTATTCTTAATAGCAGCTGGAACATCACCATTCACAATAGCTTGTGCCAAGCCTTCGACAACTGCTGTCTTACCAACACCTGCGTCTCCAACCAAAACAGGATTGTTCTTAGTACGGCGTGAGAGGATTTCAGATGTTTCTTGAATTTCCTTATTTCGTCCGATGACAGGATCCAACTTGCCCTCACGCGCTTCTGCTGTCAAGTTTCGACCCAGTTTAGCAAGGACACCATCTTGTTTCATACCTGACGTATGTTGTGGCATTTGTCCATCAGCTTCTGCATTTCCTGGCAATTGACCAGTTGCACGATAGTGAGCAAATTCCTCAGGTGTGACTTCACGTCCATTAATCAAGTAACGGCGATTTTCAGAACTGTATCCACGCATACCACCCATCAATTGGTTAAATAAATCATCCATGTTGTTAAAATTATTAAAGTTGTTGTTCATATTCTTTACCTCTTGTTGTTTTTCTTCGTTATTATTACTGATATTGACTATCTTTGACCTTTGTTTTAAAAAATTTAGACTAGCTAAATCGCTACTCTACGTACTATTTCTGGTTTTTCTTTTTCAAGCAGGAGTAGACTATCTTTACTTCTAAAGATTTCTAGATTAAACATAGACCCACCTCTTTCTATTTCACTTTAAATAAGCATTCTAGTAAGGCTTTCATTTACCTTACGTTCATAATATACTACATTAGTCAGAAAAGGTCAAGAGATTTGGCTTTAATTGACTAATATTTTTTATACTCTTCAAAAATCGCTTCAAAGCACTTCAGTTTCCCCTTGCCGTAGGTATCATAGGTATATGTAATTGACTTCGTCAGTCTTATCTACAATCTCAAAACAGTATTTTGAGTTGACTTCGTCAGTCTTATCCACAACCTCAAAACAGTGTTTTGAGCTGACTTCGTCAAGTTTCCTAGTTTACCTTCTGATTTTCATTGACTATTTAAACGCAAAAACACCCTGAAACATCAGGGTGCCATTCTTACATCAAATATAAAATTGCTAGGGTTAAGAGACTTGCTAGAAGCCCCACTCCCCAAAAGAAGAAATCAACCTTCCACTCGCTCCAAGGATTTCCTTTACCAGACAATCCTCCAAGCTCAAAATGGTGATGCACAGGCGTCATACGGAAAATACGTTTACCACCAGTCATTTTGAAATATCCGACTTGCATCATGACCGAAGTTGTTTCAAAGACATAAACAATTCCGATAATCAAGAGAGTCCATTCTTGGTGGAGAGCCATAGAAATAGCTGCCAGCATTCCACCGAGAGCCAAACTTCCCACATCTCCCATAAAGACCTTAGCAGGCTTATGGTTAAAGACAAAGAAACCAAGCAAACCACCAATCATGGCAAGAATCACCAGAAGAATATCCATCTGACCTTGCACATAGGCAATAACTCCATAGGCAGACAAACTAATCACAACGGAAATACTAGCTAAACCGTCAATACCATCTGTCAAGTTTACTGCGTTTGAAAAACCGACTAGCCAGAAAAGAGCGAAGACAATATAGAAAATCCCTAGATGCACTTGGTAACCAAAGACAGAGAGCATATCGCCCCCACGCTCATAAAAAAGGTAGAAAATGACGCCACCTAGCAGCTGAAGAGCCAATTTCTGCTTGGGATTTAGCCCCTCATTGATTTTACGGAAGACCTTGAGGAAGTCATCTAAAAATCCGATTAAACCATAGAGAACCAAGATAAATAAAATCATACCGACATTATTGCTGAGTTGATTACTAAATAGGGCGAAAAAGAAAGCAACTAAAACAGAAGCAATTAAGAAAACCAAACCTCCCATTGTAGGAGTCCCAGCTTTTGCCTGGTGCTGTTTGACATCCTCATGCATCTGCTGGCCTGTAATTTGCGCCTTTCTATAAAATTGGATAAAGGCCGGGATTCCTACTAAAGTTAGTAAAAATGTCACAATTCCAGCACTGATAGAAATAAACATATTAGTCTCCTAAAGTTAATTTAATTTTTTTAATGTTTTTGATAACTGTATTAGTCCGAACATCCTGCTTCTGAACAACGGAACCTGAACCTTCAAATTCCAACTCAATATCCAACCATTTAGCAAAGGCCTCAGCAGTCTCTTTTTTCCAGCCATACATGTCTGGAATTTCTTCTACCTTATCCGATAAAAGGAGAACTTGTTGGTTTGGTGCAAGATTGGTCCCTTCTTCTACAGAAGTCTCTTTAATCTTTGTTCCAGTACCTACAACGATTGGTTGCACAATATTTCGGCGTAAGGCTTCCGCCAAATCACCAGGTGAAATATCCTTGATGCTAGGCATTGCATAAGAAGACTCTGTCGTCACTTGATCTAAATTCTTAGCAGGAGATTGAAGATTCAGAGATTCTTTCATAGCTGAAGCTCTTTCAAGGATTGGATTAGTAAACTCCCCAAGCGGAATTCCTGAATAATGTTCAGGTTGTTGAACCGTTACATACAAGATAAAATCAGGATTTTCAGCAGGGTTCATAGCCACAACCGAGAAAATGTAGTTGGTAGAACCAACCAAGTAGCCTCCATTTTTCTCGTCAGCGATTTGAGCCGTACCAGACTTGAGGGCTACATTTTGACCTGGAACATTGACAGTTGCTTTTCCTGTACTATGATTATACATAGTTCCATATATAGGATCCGTTCCTACCAAGACCATGTGAGCCCGAGTTTGACTAGCCGCATCTTTCGAAACTGGATTTCCAACAATTTCTTTTTGAGATTTACGAACAGTTTGATCATTTGGATCATACAAGGCCGTAATAAATTTAGGCTCCAGCATGACGCCATCATTGGCAATGGCTGTAAAGGCACGAATCATTTGTGTTTGAGTTACTGAAATCCCTTGACCAAATGCACTCATGGCAATATTGACAATATTGTCAGCTGGAAGTTGGCCAGCGTATTCATCTGTCAAACCAAAACGAGTTGGAACCCCAAATTTAAAGCGGTTTAGATAATCTAACCAAGTAGTATCTCCCATTTTTTGTTCAAGTAGACTCATTCCAACATTACTGGAGTGAGCGAAACCTTGTGAGAAAGTCATCATCCCACCAGTAGTCAAACCATCATTAACATCCCAATCTCGAATCGTCGCATCCGCTATTTTTAATTCACTGCTATTGAAGTATTCTCCACTTGGGAAGGTATTATTATCAATAGAAGAAGCTAACGTCATAACCTTCATGGCTGATCCTGGTTCATAGTTACTTTGATAAAGAATATCACGCCAAACAAAGTCCTCAGTGATTCCTTCTTTAGTATCTGCATTAAAGGTAGGTCGTTGGGTGGTAGCGAGAATTTCACCGGTCTTTGCACTGACCAAGGTCGCGGTCATATACTTACCTTTTACTTTTTCTAGAAAGGCATCCATCTGAGTTTCCATGAAAGATTGTAGCGGACTAGACAATGTTGTATAAACATCCTTGCCATCCACAGTTTGTTGCGATACCAGTTCTGTACCTGGTACGATATTTCCTACACGGTCTTTTTCATAGGTAATAATACCGTCTGTCCCAGCAAGAATGGTATTTAAAGAACTCTCCAAACCAGAAGTCCCTAACAAACTCTTACTACCATCCTCATTTTCATGAAGTTGGGCTAAGCCAATAAAGCTAGAAGCAAATTGTCCATTTGGGTAGCTTCTGTTAGGGCTAGTTGTAAAGTCAATCCCTTCCACACTAGCATCTTTCAAATCTTTTTTAATAGCCATCATATTGGCATAGGTAATCCCATTTCCTTTTGCACCAAAGGAAACTTGGGTCAGATTTGGTTGAGCTAATTGCTCTTTCACATAAGCTTCATCCATATCCAAATACTTATGGAAGACTTCAGCTACCTTATTGAACTGCGAATCCTCTACATAAAGAATTTTACCCGTTGCTGACTTGTATTTTTTATCAATAACAGCATAGACGTTATAAGAGGTCGCATCTTCAGCGATAGGCACTCCATTTCGGTCATAGATAGTTCCACGTTTGGCAGGAACTGTTCGGGTTGTTTGGTGAACCTTTTTAGCTTCTTTTACCAAGTCAGTACCAAATATATTACCTTTTGCGATAATATAAGCAAAATTGGCCAAAAATAGGCCGAAAAGGGCAACAGCTACAAAGCTGAGGTACTTGCCAACTATCCTACGGTTTTTTGCTGGAGATTTACGATTTTTTATCGCAAATCGGGTTATTTTTTCTGTCCATTTCATATCTTACTCCGCTGTTCGGATATTTTCATTATTCAATTTCAAATCTTTTTTATCTGCAATTTCTTTCAAGCGCTCTGAACGAATCAATTCATTCACTTCCTGCTTAGCATCATCCAGCTCTGTCTTCTTCTCCTCTATCTGTGCATTGATTTTTGTCAAATCACTTTGCACTTGCAAGAGTCGTGTTTGCATAAAGATAATACTCACTGCTAAAACGAGAGCCGTAAAAGCGATGGAAAGATAAAAAGCCTTCTCCACACGTGAGAATTTTTTTATACGATTCTGCAAGAATTGACTGGTTGTTTCTTTCTTATCTACCATTTTTTCCTCTTACTTGTGAATTTTTCTGGCCACGCGCAACTTGGCTGAATGCGAGCGGTTATTGGCTTCTAATTCTTCTGCACTTGGCAAGATTGGCTTACGGGATACCAATTCCATCTTGGGCTTGAGATCATCTGGAATGAAAGGCAAACCTTTGGGAACTTCCACTGTTGAAGCTTCCTTGAACAATTGCTTGGTCAAGCGGTCTTCTAGTGAATGAAAGGTAATCACTGAGATTCTACCATCTATAGCCAACATCTCCATAGCCTGCTGGATGGACTCATCTGCCGCTCCCAGTTCATCATTAACTTCAATTCGAATAGCCTGGAAAATCTGCTTGGCAGGATGCCCCTTCTTCTTGAGTTCCTTAGCAGGTTTGGCCGACTTGATAATCTCTGCCAACTCAGTCGTTGTCTCGATTGGCTTGACTGCACGTACTTGTTCAATCTTACGCGCAATCTGTTTAGAGAATTTGTCCTCGCCATACTTGAAGAAAATACGAACCAAGTCATGATAGTCATAGTGGTTCACCACTTCATAGGCTGTCAGACTAGATTCCTGATTCATGCGCATGTCCAGTGGCGCATCCTTTTTATAAGAAAAACCACGCTCACGCTGGTCCAATTGAGGACTAGACACTCCCAAGTCATAACAAATTCCATCAATTTCCTGAACACCAGCTTCGCGCAAACGTGCCTGTAAATGACGGAAGTTATCCTTGATAAAAGTCACCATCCCCTTTTCAATGTAGGGTGCCAAGCGTTTTTGCGCATTATCAATGGCATTCTGGTCCTGGTCAAAGGCATAGAGATGGCCTTTTTCACTTAATTTACTTAATAAATATTCGCTATGGCCCGCTCCACCCAAAGTCGCATCAACGTAGATACCATTAGGTTTTACGTCGAGCATATCAATCGTTTCATGGAGTAAGACCGTTACATGATGAAATTCTTTTGTCATATCTTATCTATTTTACCACAAATCCGACCAGCTTGCACTAGTCAGACAAATCGGTCAAAAACAAGTAAGATTTCTTTAAGAAATATGTCAAATATGCTTGACATTCGCTCCATAGAAGAATATAATATAGTCAAATATATACGACACAAATCAGAAAGGAGAACATATGAATCGTGTGAAAGAATTTCGCAAGGAACTGGGCATTTCCCAGCTCGAACTCGCCAAGGATATCGGTGTCTCGAGACAAACCATCAATATGATTGAAAACGACAAGTACAACCCAACCCTGGAACTTTGTCTCAATCTCGCCCGCAGCCTCCAAACTGACCTCAACAGTCTCTTTTGGGAGGAAGATTTTTAAAAAAGGAGCCAACTCATGAAAAAAGAAACCTTCACTGAAAAACTGATCAAACGCACATACGGCATTTCTGGTCCCCTTGACGAATACAAACGGCGTGAGATCGATCGTATTGGGAACCAAGTCTTTATCGTCCTCTTTTATCTGATGATTTTCGGAAATCTTATTCCACTTCTTCTGGCCTATAAATACCCTCAAGAAGTGGCTCTAATCTATCCTCCTCTGATTTTAGTGATTGCCCTCATCGCTGCTGGCTATGTCACCTACCAAATGAAAAAAACAGGGATTACAGCTATTGATCCAGATATGCTGAGTGAGAAAGAAAGTAAGCAACTACATTACCCAGGTCTGAAAGCAGGTTTGTTCTTTGGTCTATGGATGTTTTTTATAACTCCTCTTCTCAGTATACTCATAGGTGAAAGTCCGGACTATTTTAATTCTCTTCTCACTATAAGAAATGGTGTATCAAGCATTCTCGGTTCTATCTTCTTCGGAGCGAGTATACAGTTCCTCATCTCCCGTCGCATTGCAAAAACTAAGAAAGATCAAGATGAGTATTAGGAGGTCCCCTATGAAATCACTAGTAACTTTACTTACCTATCATCTTTTGTTTGCTTCACTGCTCATCTTCATCATCGTTTCAGGGAACTTGCCAATCTACGATATAGTCCTCCTTCCAGTCTTTGTTCCAGCCCTCAACAAAGGATTGACTTATCTAAAAATCGACTCCCAAAAAACGCGCATACTCAACTTAGCACTAATCTTTATGATTCTATCCTTACCACAACTGACGCTCATTTCAAGCAATTGGAAATATTATATACTGCTAACTATCGCTATCCTTTCTTCTATTACTTATCTTTATTATCTCTATCAATTCGTAAAAGAAACAAAATAGCATCGTTCATTTAGGAGAAATCACCCATGAAAAAAGAAGACTTAACAACTCGCCTACTTCGAAATTTCTTTCATATCCAAGGGCCTTTTGATGAATGCCGTCAAGAGGTTATCTACAAGGCTTGCGCCCGTTCCATGATCCAAATCTTTTACTCTTCCTTCATTCTCTTCCTATTCTATATTTTGTTCGGAAGCTTTATAGAAATTGTTCGAAATGTTATGCCCTACATCTATTTTGGACTCATTTTGTTCATGAGTATAAAAGCTCAAAAAGCCGTCCAAGAGCTTCATCTTGAAAAGGATGACAAATCAGAAATCATCCTCAAAACCTACAGCAAAGCCCAAATCAAATTCCGAAGCTGGATTGTGTTTATCGGTATTCAGATTGGCTTCTTTACCTTACTCATCTTTCATAAAGTCTTCGTTCAGCAGATGTCCCTTTCAGATTTTGTAAAATTGCTCTTGCAATTCGATAAAAGTGGTCCTTTCCTGATGTATGGCCTGATTATCGGTAGCATTTTTGGAACCCTGACCTACGGCTTTCTATCCCTACAGGAGGAGAAAACTCCTAAAAACACCAAACAGAAGGAGAAAAGCAAGCAATGACTTCACTATACGATTTTTCAGTCTTGAACCAAGACCATCAAGAAACTCCACTAGAGACCTATCGTGGTAAGGTTATCTTGGTTGTCAACACTGCTACTGGATGTGGTTTAACGCCCCAGTACCAAGGACTTCAAGAACTCTATGATCGCTATCAAGAACAAGGTTTTGAGATTTTAGACTTCCCTTGCAACCAGTTTATGGGACAAGCACCAGGCAGCGAAGAGGAAATCAACGCCTTCTGTAGCCTACATTATCAAACCAGCTTCCCACGTTTTGCCAAGATTAAGGTCAACGGTAAGGAAGCAGATCCCCTCTATGTGTGGCTAAAAGATCAAAAATCTGGCCCACTAGGAAAACGAATCGAATGGAATTTCGCTAAATTTCTCATCAGTCGAGACGGACAAGTCGTTGAACGCTTCTCTTCAAAAACAGACCCAAAACAAATTGAAGAGACCATACAAAATCTACTATAATTCACAATCTCACTATGATTAGGTCTCCTTCAGCCTAATGAATAGTGAGATTTTTTGATTGGCTTTGACTTAAAAAGAAAAACACCCCATGATATGAAACATGAAGTGTTATAAAAATGATACATTTTACAGCAGATAAGCCTCTACTGACTACTATTTTTAACCCCAGCATATACATAGGTTCTATTTCTAGGACACTCTTTTTCCGTTACTACCCTAAAATAAAAGCGATGCTCCCGCCCATCCTTAGTATTTTCCTTGTTTAAGACAAAGTAGTTCTTCTGATTCATTGCCATGGTTCGTAGGATGTCATCAATCAAGAAAGTCAAGGGTACGTTCATGGCAGAGTATTTTTGAAAATCCTCTTCAAAACAAATATAGTTATCTGAAAAGTAATCCATCTGCAGTTTGTTTTCATACAGCTCTTTTCTAGTCATAAACTCCCTCCTCCCACAGCCGAATTTCTAGGATATCTGCAACCTCTATCAACCTATATCCCTCGTTTGTCCTAATAGATAGAGTTTGAGGTGATAATTCGCTCACTTCACCTATGATCGTGGTTTTCTGCTTCTTTTCCTTGACCACAAAACTTCCCTTCAGTTGGCCAACATAAAGCTGAGAAAGCAAGTGTAACTTCTCAACTGGGGTCAAATCCGTCGAAAAATCAACACGATTTTTTTCTTCACTAAGCGAACTGGTGTGTTCTGAAAGATAAAAGCCCATCCACTTCTGCATCCCTGGATCTTGATAATCTCGCGCGGATTGAAAGGGTAAATAAGAACGATCAATCATTGTAATCCATCTAATCCTCCAGCAGAATGTCCCCCAATCAGCTTGCTTCTGGCAAGACTCCTAGAGGCTTCTTCCAGTGCATTTGCTCTTAAAAGGGAAGTGAAACCAAATTGTTCCCGAATAGAGTCAATGGCCGTCTGGAGCCTTTCTTCTTTTTCTAACTTGTCAATATCATCAAAAAGGGAAATCAAACCAAAGGACTCGTCTACAAAGCCTGAATAGTTGACTCCAACACTTCTGACTGCTCCTGAAGTGTATTTGTTATGAAATAACTTCAAAACATAATCCGTTAAGACAGCTGTATTATTGGTCGGTTCGATCTTTATTTGTGTGTGAATAGACGACCTAACTTCCTGTTTAGAGAAACCGACATAGATAGAGACAAGGGTTGTTTTCTTACCAGACCTTCTCAATCTAATAGCCACCTGCTCCGCCATTTCTCGGATAATAATTTCAATATCCCGTAGCTTCACGTAGTCTCTCGGCAAGATTTGAGAATTCCCCAGGCCCTTGGATTTGGCTTTATAAGGCTTATGAACATTGCTCTCATCAATTCCGTTAGCATGAAACCACAAACGAAGACCAGCCTGACCCAGAGCTTTCTTTAGCTGGTCTGGATTGCTGGTTGCCAATTCCTTGATAGAAAAAATCCCCAGAGCATGCAAGCGTTTCTCCATCCGCCTGCCAATCCCCCAAAAATCCGTCATCTTAGGGATTGTCCAGACCTTCTCTTCCACATCCTGGTAAGACCAGTTGGCCCTCATGGTCGGAGTGTGCTTGGCTTCATTATCCAGAGCCAACTTGGCCATTAAAGGATTGGCATTTGACATGCCCACTGTAGAGTAGATCCCTGTCTGCCTCCAAATATCCCTCTGAATACGAGCAGAAAGCATATCCAGCTTGTCTTTGCGAGAGAGACTCTTGTTTGAAATGAAATAATTAAGTGAACTAGTCAGGTCAATAAAGCCCTCATCGATAGAGTAGGGATAAATATCATCTGGACTGCCATAATTCTGAAAGATTCGCTGGATTTCCATATTGACTGCGATGTACTCGTCCATCCTGGGTGGCACAATCAAGGTCACTTGAGCCCAATCTTCGATGTAGCGAACATAGTCTGAATCAGTAGGCAACCCCTGCTTTCTAGCATTATAGTAGGAAAATTTGCGAGTCTTGATATCAAAGGGCAGATCATAGGCCCGACCAACATTTGACTTGCCGAAAATCTTCTTAAACAGGGGAGAGGAGGCTAGAATAAGACCAGTTGAATTATCCGCGCGACTCATGACACAAAGCGAGGTTTTCAGCGGATGTAAGCCCCTTTTCACACACTCAACACTGGCATAAAAGGATTTCATATCGACAAAGGCAATGTCACTTTTGGGCTCTCTAGAATAATCAAAGTAGCCCATTGGCTAGCCCTCCATCGGCACAAAGTTCCCAACGATAATGCCAACAATCCGAGGATCTTCCTCATAGGAGATGAAAATATCCTTATATTTAGGATTGATAGAGACCAGACGCAGGCCAGCTTCCTCCCTATAGACCCGTTTGATATAGGTCTGGTTGTTACAAACCACTGCATAGACCGCCCCGTCATAGTCAAATCCTGTCTCTCGAATCAGTGCTACTGAACCATTTTGATATTTAGGTTCCATGGAGTCTCCAGATACCCAGGATGCAAAGTCATGGGCCAACTCCTCATTAAAGTAAACCGTATCAAAATTCTGATCATCGTAGACTGAAGCTCCAATCCCTGCTGACATGCGCTCGTAGACACGGTACTCGTAGAGACGCTCTGGCATGGTTGTCACTTTCTGAGCCTGTTCCTCTTGAGCCACGTTGCGTGCATAGAGAACAACCTTCTCCTTCCCTTGCTTGGAGAGGCTATGGTAGAGACGGACAATCTCAATCTGAGTGAAATAGCCTTTTGCGACTTTTAAAATCTTCTCTAGCTGAGTAACTTTCTCCTTGGATGGTTCCTTAATTCCACGTTCCCAAGCCGAGTAAGCCTGGAAGCTAATCCCAAGTTGCTCTGCAATTTCCTTCTGTGTTAATTTTAACTCTTTCCTACGAGCCTTGAGTTTTTCCGGCTGATACATACTTCACCTCCTAGTATAGAACATTGTCTTAAATGATTTTCCTTAGAAAAACTAATCTTTAGCTAAGTCACTTTTAAAACTCAACCTATTTGGTTTAGTTTTATTATATAAAAAAAGTAGACAAATGTCCACTAGGAATATCAGAAACATCGTGAGTTTTATACTCAATGAAAATCAAAGAGCAAACTAGGAAACTAGCCGCAGGCTGTACTTGAGTACGGCAAGGCGACGTTGACGCGGTTTGAAGAGATTTTCGAAGAGTTTTAATCAAACTAAAAGGACTTAGCCCTGTACAATACAGAACTAAATCCTTTAAATAAATAATTGATCTAACTTTTAAAATCCCTACAGAAATTCCAGTTTTTCTCTATTTGATACCAGACATTAGTTTTTCAATACGTGGAACGTAGAAGAGTAAGATAATACCGAATACAATCGTAATTCCTCCAACAATTCCATAGTAAGCAACTTCAGTTTCGCTTGTATAAAATTTTACAATTTGAGCATTGATAGCTTGGGCAGCTGCATTACTCAAGAACCAGATAGACATCATTTGTGCTTGGAAGGATTTTGGTGCTAACTTTGTAGTGACTGATAGACCAATCGGCGAAATCAGCATTTCACCCACAATCACAATAGCCCAACTCATAATCAACCAGAGAGGACTGACCTTAACATCTGTCCCAAAGAGCATCCCTGGTAACATCATCCACAAGAAGGATAAACCTGCCACAAATAAACCGTAAGCAAATTTCTTAGAAGAGGATGGTTGCTTTTTACCCATTTTCCCCCACAACCATGCAAAAATCGGCACATAAATCATAATGAAAAGGGGATTGATACTTTGGAAAAAGCTAGATGGAAAATGAATCTGATTCCCAAATACATTAAAATAAAGTCGAGTTTGATCATCCGCAAATAGAGCGAGAACAACAGAACCCTGTTCCTCAATAGACCAGAAGAGTACTCCAGCGATAAATAGAGGAATGTAGGCAAATACTCGGGATCTCTCAGTGGCAGTTATTTTCTGACTAGATAAAATCTTGAAGAAATAGTAGATTGGAATGATTACCGCAATTATTGTAAAGATATTAACAATCATATCCACGTTAAACTGGTGAGTAAAGACTAAACCAATAACCACGAGAATAACTACGACAAGTGTAATCAGCAAACGTTTAATCAAGGTCTGCTGCTCCGTCTGTGAAAGGGGATCAGTGGGGTAAAGGCTTGATTCAGGTAGGTATTTCTTCCCATCCAAAACATACTTCACCAGACCAAAGAACATCCCAATGGCAGCTAATGAGAAACCTAGATGGAAATTGACTTCCTGACCTAGATAACCCACTAGATAAGGGGCAACAAAGGCACCTAAGTTAATCCCAAAGACAAAGATACTAAAACCTGCATCTCGTCTATCATCCTCTTTCTCATAAATTCCTCCAACCATATCTGAGATATTGGGTTTTAAAAATCCAGTTCCAAAGATAATTAAGGCAATAGAAAGATAGAGAGCCACTTGTCCAAAAGGTGTTGCCAAAGCAATATGCCCTAGCATAATCAAAATCCCACCGTAAAAGACAGTCTTACGGCTTCCTAAAATACGGTCACTGACAAAACCACCGACAACCGAGGACAAAAATACCAGCGAGCCATAAATCGCCATAACCGATGCAGCCGTGGTCTTATCCATCCCCAACCCACCATCTTGCACACTATAGTACATATAGTAAAGTAGGATAGCTCGCATCCCATAGTAAGAAAAGCGTTCCCACATCTCTGTAAAGGAAGAGGGTGGACAAGCCCATAGGATGTCCAAAAAATGTTTTCTGTTTCTCCATATATATTCTCCTTTGAAACATAATAAATCATTTTACAGAATTTTCAAACGAATGTCAAACAAATTATGTTTTTTTAGAAAATTTTCTGAAAAATCTATTTAGATAAGTTCCTACTTTATCCTCAATTAAAAAATATCAGATAGAGATCTAATTACTGATTTAGCAAATTAGTGGCATGCTTATCTATAAAATTATATTATCTAACATCAGTGTTCCATTTTTGAATACATTCAAAAGCAAAAAGGGCTAAGTATGAACTCTTGATTTTTATCAAAAAGAAAAGGCGCTAGGACTGAGGAAACAGTTCTAACACCAAAACTAAAAAAATTTCAATTGCAGCATAGCACAGGAAGTGTTTTTTTGCGCTTTTTTACTGTCTTTTTCAAATAAAAGGAAAGGACGAAATGTGTCCTTTCTCAAGCTTAGCTTTTCTTCACCCCACTACAGTTTTATCTTAGTTAAAATAAGTTAGAATATGTAAGTGAGTATCAGATATACCAAGACATCGTCACAATCTAAGGTATATTCAAAATACAAAAGTTGACCAAAGGTTGACCAACTAAGGTTCTGAATATCCTTATATATTCATTCTCAAAACTAGTTTAAATAGCGTAGTCTTTTCAACTAGTTTTGTGAATCCAAAAAATCTTCCTATTTAATAAGAAGATTTTTTTATTATTCTAATTTTTTCTACGTACTGTTACAAGTCCAAATGTTCCAAGAATGGCACCAAGTACCAACATTGCAACACTTGATGACTCTCCTGTATTTGGTAAAGTTTTTGCTTTTTCTACTCGTGAGTAACTCATTTTTTCGTTTTCTACTGATTTAACAGCAGGCGCTGAGTATGTTTCACGTTTTTCCTTCACAACAACATTTCCTTGAGCATCCAAAGTCACTTCTTTACCAGTTGCAAGAGCTTTTTGCAATTCGTCAACATTAACTTCAGGAAGTGCTTCAGCAGTTGGGGCAACTTTTGGTACAGCGATTACTGTTCCGTCAGGCAATTTGGCAACAACGTTTTCTTGCGCTTTCTCTGCAAGGTCAACAAGTGCTTCATATTCTGCTTGCAAGTCTACCAACTTAGCGTGTTCTGTACGATATGCAGACAACAAGTTTTCAAGAGTAGACTGTGCAGTAGTGAGTTCAGCTTTTGCTGTTTCAAGTTTAGCTTCAGCTTTTGCTTTCATATCTTTAGCAGTTGCTAGTTTAGCAGGTGCGTCCAAATATGCTTGCAATTTTTCAGCCAATTTCTTAGCTTCTTTAACAAGAGCATCTTTTTCTTCAAGAAGTTTAGCACTTTGTTTGTTCAAAGCGTTTACTTTATCTTCTTGAGCTTTTAGTTTAGCTGAAGCATCTGCAAGAGCTTGTGACGCAGTTGTTTGAACAGCTTTAGCTCCTTCAAGTTCTGTTTGAGCTTCTGCAAGAGTAGCTTTCTTGTCAACTAGACTTGCTGAGAAGTTAGCGATTGCTTCATTTGCTTTAGCTTCACGAGTTTTAGCATTTTCAAGAGCAATTTCTGCTAAACGTAGGTTGTTTTCAGCAACTTGGGCTTGAAGTGGTGTAGCCATTGCATCCGCAAGGACTTTTTCAGCGTCAGTTTTCAAGCTGAGTGCACTTGCGTAATCAGTTGAAGCTTTTGTCAAAGCATTTTTAGCATTTTCTGATGCAGTTTTAGCTTGTTCAACATTTGATTTTGCTGTTGCGACAGCTTTTTCGAGAGATGCTGTATCGGTTTCGTCTTTGATGACGTTTCCACCAACTAAATCAAGAGTTGAAATGATGTGTAAACGTCCGTCTACGTTAGCTGTAGCAATTCCAACAGTGTTGTTAACAAAGTTGTTATGTGAGTGTCCCCACTTAGAAGATGCATCAGCAAATGTTTGTCCCATGATTGCATCATATACTTTTTGTTTAAGTTCGTACATGGTCATAGATTTTGTTTCATTTGCAAGTGAAATGTTTTCACCATGGTAAGCACCATTGATGTGTCCAGCTTTGTTTACTGCGATTCCACGTTTTACGTATTTTTTAGCTTGTTCACGAGCGATACGAAGGTCAGAGTCTGTTACAGTGACTTCGTTCAATCCAAATTGTTTGTGGATTTCAGTCAATACTTTTGAAGCGTATAAGCTGATTTCTTTTTGTTGCTCATCAGTTAAATTGTCCAATTCAACAATCTTGTTCTTATCAGCTTCACTGATTTTTGTTGAAGAGTTTTCAATAACAGTTGCGCCAGAGTCAGTCATGAAGTCTGAGTCGCCTTCGGCTTTATCTTTCTTGAACTGAGTTAAGTCTGCGATTGTTACTGTATCATTACCAGTATTTGTATTTGCCAATTTATCTTGAGCAGATTTTAGTTCAGCTTGAGCTGATTGCAATTTGCTTTCAACTGAGTCAGCATGTTCTGTAGCGCTTGCAAGTTTTTCTTTAGCCAATTTGACAGCATCATTTTTAGTATTGACATCTGTTTCAGCTGATTTGATAGCTTGGTCGCGGTCTGCATCTGCTTTTGTTGCATTTTTGAACGCAGTTTGTGCGTCAGCGACTGTATCTTCAGCGTCTTTGACATCTTTTTGAGCGTCTTTCAAGTCTTTTTGAGCAGACGCAAGTCCAGTTCCGTCAAGAGCAGATTGTGCGCTTGCAAGGGCTTGTTCAGCTGTTTGGACATCTTTGTTAGCTTGGTCAAGATTAGCTTGAGCACTTGCCACGTCTGATTGTTCTTCTGCAAGAGCTTTACTTTCAGCTTTGATTTGTTCATTTGTAGCTTCAGTTGCTTTTTGGTTAGCAGTTTGAGCTTCAACATTCTTAGCTTGAGCTTCTTTGACTTGAGTAACTTTTTCATATGATGCTTGAGCAGTAGTTGCTTGTGCATTCTTGACAGCTTGTGTAGCTGTAGCTACTTCTTTTTCAGTTGAAGCAACAGTCGCTTCTTTTGCTTTAACATCAGTTTTAGCTGTGTCAATCTTAGTTTCAGCATATTTTACAACAGCTTTTTGAGCGTCAAGAGCAGGTTTCACTGTAGAAGGCGCAGGAACTTCAGTTTTCTCAACTGGTTTCACTTGTGACTTAGCAACAAGAGCAGGTTCATTGACAGCAGTGTTAGAAGATACTGGAGTCGCTTGAGCTTCTTGAGCAAATGCAGTTCCACCAACTGATGCAAGCGCAATAGCTGTTGAAGTTGTGAGGGTTTGCAGTTTTTTCATCATTTTCTCCTTGTAAGAGCTAATAGGATTGGTTTGACTGTTAAGTCAAACCATGATATATGTAGTATATCATGCAATTTTATATATTTTATAGCACTATTTTAACACATTTTTAGTTTGTAGACAATATTTTGACAAAAATTTGTTTGTATATGGGTTATTTTACAGTTGTCTTCCTTGTATCATGGTATTGAAACGAGGTAGCTTATGAAATCAATTCACTTACAAAAGTATATCGGACAACGAATACGAATCATACGTAAAGAAAAAAATTTAAGTCAGCAAAATCTCAGCGAAAAAGCTGGTGTGGGCATAGATTATATTTCCAACCTTGAAACCAAGGGGTCAAATATAAAGATTGATACACTAGAAAAGATTATCACAGCTCTTAATATCACACCATCAGAGCTATTTGAAAGCCGTATAACCCCCCAAAACCCACATCTAGAGTTATTAGCTGACCAATTAACTCAACTTCCACAAACGAGTCAAGAACAGCTTTTAGAAGCCTTCCAATTACTAATAAAAACCGTGAAAGAAAAACCAAACCGCTAAGAAAGAATCCTAGCGGTTTATTTTTATCCCAAAATTATCCTCTAAATTGCTTAGAAAATTCTCTCTCCAAAAAGAGTCATTTATATTCTTGTAAAATTCGACTAAATATCGTTTAAACAAAATTTCAGTTATAACTCTATTTTTATTTTGTTCTTCAATCTCTTCTTTATACTTGTTAATCTGATACTTTTCAAATTCATATATTTTATTACCAAGAGAAGAAATCACGTTCTTGTTTACTTGCTTCATATAAAATTTTTTAAACTTACTAACAGATTCTTCCATTTCAAAAGATAATGTAAATTCTTGATTCTTTAAATTATTATAAAATTCTTCTACTTCTTCTAATCTACTATTGTAAGAATCCAATGACAATTCTGGTGCTACAGACTGTAATATTTCTGTACGCCCCCTAACATCCTCTAATAGTTCACCTACTTTTTCAGCTTGTTCAATGCATAATTTCTGATTTTCAAACCAATCTTCTTTTAATCTTCGTTCAAATTCTTCTAATAAAGTAATTATAGTTAACTCAAAATTAGTCTCCAACATTTCTTCATTCAATAGTTGCTTAATTGTTGAACTAGTACGTGGCTGAATACGAAAAATTTTAATCGGTAGTTGACGTCTTTCAATCTCCAACTTTAATGAGAAAAGATAATCTTCATTCATTAAATATGCAGGTTTCCCAGAATTTTTAAATTCTTCTCTAATTTTGGCTTCTGGTGTTTTCAAACCTTGCCGTTGTAATTGCTTCACTAGCTTATCTTCTTTTTTATAGAGACTATCCCAACTCGAGAAAATTTTGGGATTTTTCCCAAATTTTGGAAATACATACAAAGTATCAGCAACTTCTTTTTCTTTGAACTTTATGTATGTTTCTATTTTTTGTTCTCCCTCTGAAAGTTGCCTATATTTCCCTAGTACATCTTTTTTCAAAATATCACGAATTTGTTTTTCAGTTATATCCATATAAAATTCTTTTTCTATTCTACCACTAGGATAACTTCTAATATATTCCAAAGCTTCTTTTACATTATAATATTTTTCTTTCAATATAATGTCCTCCTTATCGCTATTTTCAGCTTATCAAATAAAATTTCTTAATGCAAATTTTTTTATTTTCCCTTTTGGTGCATTTGACGACTGGAATTTTTAATCATGATACACTTGGAATGTAAATAACGAACGTTCAAATATTTACAAAAAATTTAATAATAGAAACTAGCTTTAAGCTAGTATAGGAGTCTTATCATGACAAAAAATGATAATTTACTACAAAGTGGATTGTTTGGAAGCAATTCAAAACAATCAGAAGGTTCAATTGTAAATGACCGTCGCACTGCCCCAATGCTCACAAACATCTCAACTTGCGTAGCTGTTAGTGTTACAGAGCCAAAACCATTTTTCCCAATTATTGGGTTCGAAAAAAATCAAAATGGTAAAAATGCTCCAGTCTTTTCTGAACAGTCAATCGGATACGAAGTGTTCCTTTCAATGCCTCGCGATGACGGTTCGGTTAAACTGATTAGCCTTGTTGTCCCTACGCTGGAAATTGCGAACAAGATTCAATTTAGATATTTGTATCAGTTAGTCAATGCACGGGGACATTACAAATATAAAAGTTTCGATGTCATCGAAGTTTGGGCTGAAGATGTTACTGAAGTTAGATTGAAGTAGTGAGGAAATAGATATGAAAGATATTTCTAAAGAATTGGATGATTTAACCGCTTTTGACCTTCCTATCGAACTTCGTAGAATTTTAGCAAGATACATTAATTCTGAAGTCCAAGGGCGAGTTTCATCTTTTATTAACTTGAGTTTGGTTTACTCAAACGGTCGTTACACTGATTTCATTCGTACATACATGTTTTTTGAACTTATGCGCCGTAAGCTATTAAATGAAATGGAAGAGATTTGTAGGTATTTATGATTAGATACAGGTTAAATAAAAATACAGGTCATTTAAGTCCAGCTTTTCCCAATATTGTAACTCTACTCCAAGTTCTTGGAGTTGGGTTACTATCTTTTGGGATTGTTGTTAGGTGGTTAGTATTTAAAGGAACAGAGATTGGTATTTTTAGAAGTGAAGCACAGCTTGGTTTGAATTTAATAGTGATTGGAATAGCTGTCTTGCTTTTGACGAATATTGTTTTACTGGTTCGGTTTGTTTTGAGACTATCAAAAATTGGCTCACTATCTCTGTATCATCAATTAAGATTGATAGAACGACAGACACACAAGGCGTTATTGGATTCAGCAACGGCGAATCGTAAAGTTGGTAGCAAATTCATCGATGTTAGTAAAGCGCATGCGAGCTTCGATAAGCTAAGCAGGCGCATAAGGGTTAAAATCAAAAAATTAGCTGACCAGACTAATGAAGATTTAGAAAAGTTTGCGGAAATGTTATCAGCGTGCTTAGTAGGGAAAAATCGTTCACTCATTGTTTTAGATTATTGGTTAAGTGAAGATAATACAGAATTTATCTATTTATTAGATGATATTGTAGAAGCTAAGGCAAGACAGCTCAAACCCAAAAAGATAACTGAATTAAGACCAGACAATGATTTTGAAATTATAGTTGAAAAAGGTTTGACATTCTCAATGCTAAAAAATTGCCATGCATTAATTGTTGGAAACACATCCAGTTCTAAAACAACTTTCTTGAAATCATTACTCACTCAAATTTTTATGTTTGATTCAGAAGTTGATTTAACAATTTTGGATGTAAAATCTGAGTTCAGTTCTTGGACTTTTCTTCAAAAAGGTGTGATTTTATCTGATAGTGATGAAATTTTAGCGTACTTTGAAGAGTTATTAGAATTAGTTATGAAACGTGAAAAAGAAATTGCGAAATTGTCAGCACGTGATGATATTACTGGCGCAACTTTTGTGAGTTTCGATAAAGAGATGAAAATGAAGCTGTGTCTTATCGAAGAGTATTCAGCTATGTTGTCAAGTATAACTGATACCAAAATGAGAAAAAGAGTTCAAGATTTGGTCTTATCTATCGTTTCGCGTTCTCGCTCTAGTGGTGTTTATATGTGTATCTGCATGCAACAACCAAGGGCAGAGTTGCTTTCAACAGCAATACGAGATAATTTAGGTGTTCGTATTTGTTTATCAAACGGTTCCATAACAGACGAATTGGCTCGCATGGTATTTGGAGAAACAGACAATATTGATAACAATGCGCCCAGATTTTCTGGTTATATCATGACAAACGATGGACAGTTCAGCAAACCTAGACGATTTTGGAATATTAATCTACACGAACACGGTTTGGAAAAGATTAGTACATTTAAAAGAGCATTCTTATACGGTCAACGATTAAGAAAAAAGGATAAATAATGGGGTACTAGCATTTATGGGGGTCGAGTAATGACCCCCATCCCACCCCTTATGGGGTCAACGACAAAACAATTAAGAAGGAGATATTTTACTATGATTTTATGCGATGTTGATGAAATTGCATTCGTTTTTTTACCAGAATATAATGAAATGATGTCAAATTATGAGGCATTTGCTTTGGATATTTGTTCAAAAATTGATGAATTATTGGAATTAGAAAAGTACACAGTTAATTACAAGTTAAATGAAAAAGGATTTGCAGGATACAATTATATTATCAATTTTGATGAATTTGAAATTTTGTTATGTTTTAACACTGACAGCCCACGAATGGGGGTGCTTCTCAAATTCTCAGGTCAAGGTTTAAAACATTACATGAAACGAAGGGAAGAAGATAATCAAAAAATTTCGTATCGTCAATTAGTTCAAAAATTTTTTGAATTAGAAAATTATTTTAGCGGTAGTTGTAGAGTTTCAAAAATTGATTTTGCGATTGATTTTATAGATGAAGGTTTGAAAGTGAATCAGATTCATCAGGAGTTAAACAAGTCAACAATAAAATCAAAATACGTTGACAGTTTTACAAATACAATTAAATTGAGAAAAAATCAGTCAAATATCAGTACGATTAATACAAACAATAGAGTAGAAACAATTTATGTTGGTAGCAAAGCTAACAAAGGAAACTCTCTACTACTACGAATCTATGATAAAAAACTGGAGCAGGAGAAAAAGAAAGGTATCTTTTATGATGAAGCCTTGAAATGTGATGATTGGGTGAGATTTGAAATGTCAATCAGACAGGCTTACGCTAATCAAACTGGCTTAGATATTTTAAAATGTAGAAACGACAAAGAATTGTCCAGCTTAATCTTTCAACGACTCACTGACAAGTATTTATTTTTCAAAAATGATGAATTATGGGATATTTCAAAGGTTATGCTGGAATACGTTTCGACTGATTTTGATTTATTGAGGTCAAAACCACGGCGAAAAAATGATTTATTATCTACCTATATTTACTTATTGAAAAACAGCGGTTTAGAATCATTTCTATACAAGATTGATAAAATTTACGGTAAAGAAGCAATTCAGGAATTTTTCAAGCATGTTTTGATTCATTTCAAAACAAAGTATAAACCCTCTCCAGACACAATCATCTTTTTAAATAATAAAAAAGATGAATTAAAGAAAGAAAAAGAGCCGTGGCGTGTATTCAAGTAAGAGAACGAAAGGAAAATTATATGACAGATAAGATTTTAATCAAAATAGACAATTTAGAAGTAAATCTTCCCAACACACACATTGTAGTTAAAAAGGAAGAGTATCTTAATCTGAAGAAGAAAGCGTCTGCTGGTCAATATATGACTCTAAACGATGTTTTAGAGATGGTCTCAGTATCTCGACCGTGGTTAATAGAAAATGTTCTCTATCGGTCTGATATTCGCTCAAAAATCGATATTGATAAAAACAAAAATGGTTTTGTAAAATATCCTCAAAATCAGGGTGGTAAATATATCTTTCTTGCCTCTAAGACCAGAGATTTTTTTGAACAGCATTTTTCAGAATTATTAAAAGAGAAATGATATAATAACCAAGACGAGTGTCTTGGTTATCTTTTTAAATAGAAAGGATAATCATATGGCGATTTCATATAGGCAAAGAGGTAAAAAGAAAAATTGGGATTATAGAATATTTGATAAAAATAAAAAGGTAGTAGCTTCAAACTCAGGCTTCAAAACAAAAAAAGAAGCGATGCTGGAAGCCAGTAAAATTGAATTAGAGTTATTAAACGGTAACGTAATTGATTCAAATATATCTCTCTATCAATTGTGGCAGAAATGGTATAATCTGCAAATAGTTCCTTTAAATAAAAGTCAAGGGACAATTGCACATCATAAACATAGAGGTAAACTTGTTTTAGATTATTTCAAAGATAAATCGGCTACTAACATCAATTTTAGTGAGTATCAAGAATTTATCAACGAATACGCAAAAAGAGTTGGAAAAGATACAGTTCGGCGTTTAAATGCGGAAGTTAGAAAAGTCATTCAATTTGCGAAAAAAGATAAGTTATCAATCATTGATTTTACAGATGGTGTTGTTATTACAGGGCAAGCAAGCCGAAAGATTAAAAAAGAAAAAGCTATCAAGAGTTCAGCTGATTATCATAAATTATTGAAAGAGTTAAAACATAATATTGAACTAAAGTTTAATATTATTGACTATCTTCTCTTTACTCAATTAAAAACTGGCTTGCGTTTCGGTGAGGTGCTAGGGTTGACATGGGATTGTGTTTTGAACAAAACTCAAGAAGTCAAAACGTACAGGCGCTACGACCCGAGAAAGAAAGAATGGCGACCACCCAAAACAGCTACTTCTGTTCGAACTATTCCAATCGATTCAGAAACATTGAATGTTTTAAATCAGTTAAAAGAGATTCAAAGTAGAGATATTGAACAAACAAATATTAAAAATAAAGAAAATCATATTTTTTTTGATTTGTACACTGTTGTTCCTACAAACCACGAAGTAAATAAGCGTTTAAGAGAACATCTCAAGAAGTTGAAACTCAAACCACTCGATTTATCAGCTACAGGTATTAGGCACACGTACGCAAGTATTATGTTAGGCTATGGAATTGATATTTGGGTTATAGCTTCAAACATGGGACATAAAGATATTACACAAATAACTCAAACATATGGTCATTTAATCAAGGAAAAAGAAGAATCAGAAAACAAACGTGTTAGGGAGTTTTTAAGTCAATAATTTTTTCTAACAAAAGTTGACCAAAAATTGACCAAATTCAAAAAAGACCTTGATTTCTCAAGGTCTAGTACTATTATATCAACCCACTACAGTTGACAAAGAGCCACTTATCCTCTCCAGTAAACAAAAAACATCCCTATGCCAAACTTGTAATTACTAAAATACAAGTCAATAAGCATAGAGATGTAAAACTGTTACACATTAAATAATAGAAATTGTGTACGAAATGTCTCAATTAGTTTTCGCTAGTAAATATCATTTCCAACAAACGCCCTCTCAATTCCTTATCCTGATGATGCAAGATATTCATTAACTCATGAGAGTTTTTCGCATTGATGGATTGATTTAACAATCTATCTTTTAATTCATATGGAAGAGAAGCCGTCTTTAGTAGTCTAAAAACTTCATCATTTAGATATGGCATTTTATTTTCTTTGCATTCAAATCTAGCTGTATCATTCTTATTTGGCAATTCAATGATAGACACATTCGTTCCTTTAAAATGAATTCTATGCCTTCTATTGCTTGGAACGATACTAGAATCTCCTTGCAATGCTAACTCTACCATTCCCATTTCCCAATCAATTGATAATCTTGTTTTATATCTTTGACCATTTTGGTCTTCAATCATTTCAAAAGAATGTTGTTTGCCTGGGAATACATACCAATCTACAACTTCAGGTAAATCAACACCCATATCTATCTCAGAACCAACCAAGGGAATAATTGCACCACTTTTTGCAAACACAGGAATAGTCGAAATGTCCCTATAAACACTTAAGTTCACACCACCTATGTATTTTTTCTCTGAAAAGAAGTCATACCATTCACCTTCAGGGAACCATACATCTACTTTTGCAGATTGAAATGCCAAATCCATCTTTTCTACAATGGGAGCCACCATCAATTCTGTTCCAAAAAAGTATTGGTTTGGAACATTATAGCTCTCATCATTCTCTGGGTAGAAATAGTACATTGGGCTGATTAACGGGGCGCCTTCCTCATGTGTCTTTACATTCATAGTATATAGATATGGAATCATCTGATGTCTCAAACGAAGGTATTTCTTCATAATCTTAGATGTTGTTTCTGAAAAAAACCAAGGTTCTTTACTATTGAAGGGACTTCTAGAACTATGTAATCGAGTAATCGGACTAAAAACCCCAAACTGTAGCCATCTAGTTTGTAGCTCTTCGTCATAATCCCCCAACATATGTCCACCGATATCATGGCTCCACCAACTATAACCGATATTTGATGCTGTCGCTGTAAAATAAGGTTGAAATCTTAAGGAATTCCAACTAATAATAGTGTCCCCTGAAAAACCAACAGGGTAGCGGTGACTACCAGGACCTGCATACCTTGATAAAATTAAGCCACCTTCTGCATTTTTACAACTATCCTGATAATGATAATGGTTTAAAAGCCACAGTGGATCCAACATACCTTGCGTCCCTTGTTGCCAGTCAATCCACCAAAAATCTACTCCCTGCTTTTCTAGCTCATAATGAACATCTTTAAAGTAGGCTTCCCTAAAGGATGGATTAAAAAAATCAAAAATGGCTGGTTCTTCTAGTTCTACATTTAATCCCAATCGTTTGGCGACTCGAGGATAAGCTTCCTCATAAGCCCGTATACCATCAGCAGGGTGGACATTTAAGGAGAGTTTTAACTTTCTATCATGAAGTTGTTGCAATAACTGTTCTGGATTTGGTATTAAGTTTCTATTCCAACTATAGCCTGTCCAACCACTTCCAAAACGAGTTGGAATGTCAGTTATATGCCAATCCATATCTAAAACACCGATAGATAATGGAATTTTCTCTGTTTTAAATCTGTCTATTAAATTCAAGTATTCATCCGACGTATAAGGCCAATACCTACTCCACCAATTGCCTAAAGCATATCTTGGCAACAAGGGTGTTGAACCAGTCAAATGGTAAAAGTCTCTGATTGCTCCTCTATAATCATGCCCATAGGCAAAGAAATAGAGGTCAATTTGATTTTCTCTCTCAATATAACCAGATTGTTCATCCCAAATAAATCCTTGAGAATCATTCAGTAAGGCAATGCCATTTCGACTAATAATTCCATCTTCTAATGGGATTGCGCCGTCTGCCTTATCAAGAGTCCGAGCTGTTCCTTTTAACGTTTCAATAGATTCACCAAAATACCAGCGACTACCATATACGGCAAAATTTCCTTTTAATTCTATAAATAAATTTTCGGCGTTAAATTCTCCTTTATTAAAGTGCAAATGAAAATAGTCCGTCATAATATCTAGTACGTTTGATGTCTCGATATAATCTAACGAAACTTGGCCAAAATCTCTATTATAGATAAGTTGTGTCGTTCTATCCTCAAAACTTCCAGTTTGAGAGTATTCTAACCTTACTAACTTGTCTGTTAATACAGAGATTCGATAAAACTCTCCCTTAAAAATTTTCAATTTGTTTCCCTCCTTTTATGGTAGCATAAAAACAGAACGCACCCTTTTTTGATGCGTTTTTCGTTATTCTGAATGCAATGTTCTATCTGTTATATCTATGATAAATAATAGTCAATTGAAAAAATGTAGTGGACAAAAATAGTTATAGAGGCCAGACAAAACATCTTTTAACCAATCGAGAAGTTATTAAAGAGTTATCCCTTTTCAACTTTTCTAAGCTTATGTAGTTGTGAAACTAACTCCTTTTAAACTATTAACTAGGATAGAATTAATAAATAATTTCAAACTCTTGCTTGCTACCATACGATATTCAAGCTCACGTGCTTTTTACTCATCTCGCTCTTCCTGCTTATTTCTTAGAACTGAAGAAGCTGGATAGGTGTATAAATTGTCCGGATCAATATCGTCATAAGAATCATAACAGTTACGCTTCATTAAGCCATCCCCAGAGCAAGAGCTTCATCTCGCAGTGTTTCAACATCACTAACCGTAGGTCGCCATCCTTCAATCATATTTGTACTTAAAGCATACCAAACACTCTAAAAAACGGATCGGTTTTCAAAAGCTACTCCCATGATTGTCATCTTTTCCTTATCTATATCTAAGGACATATGCTACCTCCTTTAGTTACATTATACCATGTTTCTCAATAGCTTTTAAATATTTTATTTTGTTTATAATATCTAAATTTCAGCACGTTTATCCTATTTTATAAATCTCAAATCCAAATATAAAAGCGCGTTCTTTTTACTTTTTTACTAATGATGCTGAGTAAAAACTTAACTTCAGGGGAAAATGAAGTAAGACTAGACAAAAATCAAATACCAAACTCAAAAACTGATCTCATACAATTCCAACTACTGATTTTAGACTGAAGATAATACTAGAATGCCAATTAATATTTTTACAATAAAGAGCTGACAACTTATATTGCTTTTGATTTCTTAAGAGTATAAAAAGAAACAATAAGGTAAACTTTCGAGTGATTTGAAACGTTGATAGTATCGTATTGATTAACGTTTTGAGGCAACTGGTCTTGTCCGGTTGCAGCCACATTTGTAAGCGACTAAAGTCGCAACAACTGTGTCAATTGCACCAATTTATCAAGAAAGTACAAAAAAGAACACCCCGAAAGGTGCTCTTTGTAAGTATAGTAATTCTTTCGAATTAACGTTTACTAAATTGTGATGCTTTACGAGCTTTCTTAAGACCTGGTTGGGGCATCACTTATTTTATCCAATTTCAAAATGCTTTAAAATCAACTTTTTCACGAATTTCAAAAAGATAGAATTTCAACTAATTTTAATCAATTTCATCAAAATAAGGTAAACTTTCAATCAAAACAAGCTAAAATCGAACCAGAATATCAAAAGTTTACCTTATTTGGTTTTTACAGATATTAACTAGGGATTTACTACACGGCAATCGACAGTAGAAGCCTTCATTTTATTTGATTTTTGAAATTGAAAAATTTCACTACTTCGTGGTACAAAGCAATCGAATCTCTACATTTTTCTCTACACTTTTTAGATAATAAAAGTAAGACAGGAGTTTTACGTCCCAACGCCAATCCGTGGCGCTACCTAAATAACGGTGTCTTACGTATTTATTTTATTACATTCAAAAATAAAAGTCAATTATAAATTTTGCTTTTTTCTCTTCATTCCTGCTGCAATTCTAGATAATTCCACTGCAACTTCTTTCCCTAACATCGCTAATTCAATATAAGAATCAAAATCTATCAATTTAGGATGACTGCTATCATAAGTTGCTAAATCATGAACAATCTCATTCCTAAGTTGCTTAAATTGATATATTTTATTTTCACTAGTTGATTTATCTCTACTAAGTTTCCAATCATCATAAGTTTTTGATGAATCCACAAGCATTATCTGCGAACCTATTAGTCGATAATTTAGATAACTAACAAGCTTCTTCAATTTTTTATCAATTATGCTATCCTTTATCATAATTTGTTCATAAATATATCCTATTTTGTTATCGAGCGACATTCTTTTTGCTGACTTTCCTAAATGTTCAACAATTCTCTTTGTTCTATTCTCGATAATAGCATAAGAACATGAAATTGATTCGATATAAAATCCTTCTTCAATTGCAATATTCATACGCTCTCTCAGGTGATTAACATAATCAGTTTGATTTACCATTTATTATGACCTCCAATAATTCATCCGCAACAACATCTTCAGCGTACTTCCTTATTGCTCTAACATTAGGGAGGGTGTTTAGATGCGATTCAATACAAGCTAATATCTTGTCCTCATCTAGATATTCCTGATACCTTTCAGCTATATATTCAGAGCTAATAATTTTTGAATACGTCAATTTTAAAATCTGCTTTTTCTCATCAATAGATAGTGGAGAAAATTTAACAAAACCATCAAATCGGCTCAATAGTGCTATATCAATATTTTTTTCCATTTCTAAACGACTTTTAAAATTAGAGGTGCAAATAATAATTGAGTTTCTTAAATCTACTTTATAATTTTGGTCTTCATAAATACCTTCATCAAACATTTGAAAGAAGGTGCTATGAAAAAATGCAGGAGCTAAAGCGAACTCATCAAGCAAAATAACATTAGATTCTCTGTTTAATAATGTTTTAGAAAATGAGTCTTCGCTATGGTTTGTTGATTTAAAATATTTTACACTTGATTCACCACCAACCATCGACATTTGTTCTCTAATAATATTATTATTCCCATATAGTGTAGTTGATAGTTGATTTGCTGTTTCAGTTTTTCCGATTCCTGGTTCACCATAAAACATTAATACTAGTGGTTTTGCATTCGTACGCACCAACTGAGTAACCAATTTCCTTAATAAACTTTTCTTAGCTTTTTCTTGACCAACTATTTTTTCATTTAAATCTTCAGAAATCCTTTTAAGTTGCTCCTCACTAATTTTTGCAAAAGTACTTTGTTCAATATTTAAAAATTCTGATTTAACTTGTTGCTTTAATGAATTAAAGAATTTTTTAGGGGGATTATGAAGATATATTTCTTCAGTTCCTGAATCATTAAAAATTTTGATTAATAAATCAATATTTTCAAAAACTAGGCTCCCAGAAAGCGAGTAGGTATCCATTCTAAAAATACAATTCTTTTTATCTATTAGAGGTTTTATTAGATCAATAATAGTAGAATCTTTAGTCCAATTTATAATAACCTCATTAAATGAAACATAGTTATCTAATTTTGCGACCCTTTCATTAAACTTTTGAACTGGCTCAAAAAAAATATTAAATCTTACCATTACACACCTGCCACTAGAACATCATATATCGGTATTTTCTCATTATTTTGTTCTTCATCAAAGTCAGCTCCTAGTTGTGACTGTCTCTGGTTTGATAATCTATCTATCATTGTATTAAAACTTAAATCAATTAAATCTACTTCTCCAACCTTAATTCCATAAAGTTTGACATCCATCTTGGTTAAGTCACTCAACGTATAATTATTACGTAGACCCGATATATTGAATCTGAAAACACTTTCATTATTCTCGGAACTAATTCCCTTAATTTCATAATATCCAGAAAGTCGGTCCAAAGTTCGTTCAATATTCTTTATTTCAATACCTTTAAAATTATTTTTATCATCATCTGTAATACTATTCATTTTAGTAATATCACTAATCATATCGAGAACAGGAGTGATGTTACGGTAAAAAGCGGGAGAGTCTTTTTCAATAAAAAGTTTAACATTATCTATACGTTCCACTTTTGAAGAACCTTTTTTATTGGTCACAAACTTTTTAAAGTTACTTAGCAATGTAGAGGTAATCTGTGATTCTACTACACCGCTTCGTTGATATGAAGCATTTCCAGAGAGTCCTATTTTAAATCGAGTAAAGAAATTCATACCAACCTTTCCCTCGGCATCTACCTCAACCATATTTTCGGACACACGTTTTATGATATCAGATTGTATCCCATTTTGATGTAATTCTAAAAAATCAAAAACAGCTTGCTCATCAAGATAAACAATTTTCCCAGCAAAAAAATCAGCCATTACTTCCTCCTTGTTACTATATATTCAGACTATTTAATAATCATATTATACCAGAATATCAAAAGTTTACCTTATATAAAATCTTTATCTATGTATAGTCTAATCTATAAAGAAAAAAGTAAAATAGAAAAAGCGAAGTAGATTATCTTTCTATTCTATAAAAAATAATCTACTTCGCTTCATTTGTTAATCCAAATGATTATAATTTAGAATGATTTTGTTCCCAAAAACTATTTGGGTCTTCTCCGACATAATCAAATTCATCAGTATCGGGTTCAATACCTATTACTACAAGAGGAACCGCTGGTGTATTTCTGCCTGCTCTATAAACATTATAGACCTCTTTTTCATAGCAAGCTACTCCAACATCCATTTTAGTTTGTAAAGCCTTAGTAGGTAGTATCTCAATTCCAACATCAATATCATTTGAAATGTAAAAAGCCATATGTTTAACAAATAAGTCATATGCTACAAATGAATACTTACCAAATTGAACTTCAACTGCTATATTGTCTTTTAAAAAGTCAGTTTGATTAAATCCTTTAAAAGCAATTCTACCTCTGGATTCAATCTCACTCTTCTGCTCTTCTTGACTATAACTCAAAGTTTCCCTAGCTAATTCTTCGTCTGGAGTGAAATAATAAGATTTCTTGTGATCTTTCCAACCCTTAGGAAGTAAATAATCTTTAAAGGCGTTATTTATTCCTTTTTGATCATAGATAACATTTCCATCTGAAGCTTTGGCTTTTGATACTTTTTTATACCTATCAGCATCTACACTTTTAATCGATTCTTCAATCTCCTTCCAAAGCTCTCTTTTATGAACTAACAGAAATTCCAATCCGTTCAAATGTGAATAAATATATCTAATTTTCATTACTATAAACTCCAGACTCTTTCCATTCCTCAGGGATGCTAGCTACTTTATCTTTTTTAGGTTTATAGACTGGTTTAGTAATTGGTCTTATTTTCAATTCATTTCGTCTTAACAGTTCCAGTCTATTTTTTGCAATATCATTATATTTTTCCGACAAATCTACACTGATCCCTATACGGCTATTTTTTACGGCGCTAATTAGTGTTGACCCACTTCCACCAAATGGATCTAAAACTACCCCACCTTCATTGCTTAAAGCTAGAACAAGTCTATCGACTAACTCAATCGGAAATTGTGCAGGGTGTTCAGTCTTTTCAACATGATTAGATTTAACATTTACAATGTTCCATACTTCTTCTTCCCAGTCTTTAACAACAATATCCCATACATCTTCTGGATTCTTTCCCTTAGGATTCCCTGATAGTTCACCTTTCTTTGATCCTTTATAGTGACGTTTCCCTGGATACTTAGAAGGAATTCTGACGTCATCTAAATTAAAAATATAATCATCTCCCTTAGAAAACCACAGAATAGTTTCATATCTACCACTAAATCTCATTCTAGCATGAAGTCCATGGCCAAAACGCCAAATAATTCTATTTCTGAGTTTAAAACCAACATCTTTAAAAATTGGATAGAAAAGAATATCTAGAGGGATCACTTCTTTATTATCAATATAATTACCAGTTTCCCAAGCAATATTTCCAGAAGGCTTTAAAACTCGAAACATCTCGGCAACCAGTTCCTTATAGAAAGCAAGATAATCTTCTATAGACACCCTGTCCTCATACTCTTTTCCTACATTATAGGGTGGAGATGAAACTATTAAATCTATACTTTCAGATTTAAGTTGTTTTAAAAATTCTAAACTATCTCCAGTAATAATCTTACTCTTAGTAGCATATTCTTCAATATTTTTCAAATCCATATACCTCTTAGTTATTATTGCTCTCTCTATTATAACAAAAAATTTACAATCTAAATCATAAGTACCAATCAATCTAGAATTGTACTTTTTAACTCTGCTGATATGTCAAATGAAATTCCCGTGGTAGTAAATATAGAATCCAATAATATAGACTTCAACCATTCACTATGAAATATTTTGTTTAATTCTTTATCAAGTTTAAGATTTAATTCTTCAATTTTTCTTGTTAATTCAAAATAGTTGTATTCCGATTTTCCTTTAAACAATGGCTTACTATTGTATCCCGTTATTTTTTTTACATTATGAATATCACTAAAGAGATGAACTCTAAAAGAGGCATAATATCCTAACCAATACGTGTACAAGCCTTTGTAATTATTAGGATTGCTAGCTATAGCTTCCGAAAGATATCTCTTCTGTGGTTCTATAAAATTTATTTCATGAAAGTAATCTTCAAAAAAAGTATCTTCGTTAACTAGTTTTAATGCTCCATTCTTGTATAGAAAGTACTTTATAATAGCTTTTTCAATCTTCAACATTTTTTTATTTTCAAAAATAACGCTAAATCTAGCCTTTTCTTCTTTTCGATTATTTGAATAGGTAGTTTGTTTTTCTAAATACTTTTTTAATAAGTCAACAGCATCATCAATCATTGAACAGTCTTTAAGGTTATGTGCTGATCCATACAGTTCTTCAAGTTCCATGACTTTTTTCTCTTCTCTTAGTTCAAAAAAATTTTTCATACTTGAATGGCTACTCTTATTTTCTAAATAAAGTTTATAGAGTACCCACTTATAGAAAGCTGGGATATCTGTATCAGAAACTTTATTTGCTGCTATCAACGACTTTTTCAAATTTAATAAAAACTTATATTCAACAAAAGCTTCCGTGTAAGTTCGAAGATAGGAAATTTCTCTTTTAATGAATTTGAAACTCCTCTTATCACAATCATTTTTAAATGAATGCTCAGAACCTAAAAAAAATTTTAAAAAACTTGTCATAATCACTTTCCTATAGAATATCCTAATTTATCTTCTAGTATGGGATATATAAAGCAACACATAAATAAAATAGTGTTATTTCAGAAAACTGATTATACACCCCTGTGTTTTAATTATATCATAAAACAAAGATACTGCAGTTCGATGTTTTTTAACTAAAGATGCTATGTCTTCACTCAATCAATATCATAGCAGACTCATTTGTCTATATTGATGCTTATAGAAGCCATGGAGGAAATAATATGGCAAAAATATCAAATCACGAAGAAGTGCTACAAGAAGCAGAGTATAATGAGACTCAAGTAGTTACAAATGTCCGTCAAGGTTACTATAAAAGTAAAGATGGCATTGACCATCTTTGGGTCATTCTCGAGTGTATAGATGAACTCATCTATGCTAACGCAGAAAAACTAGGTATAGATATATACGAGATACGCACTATCTCAGTCAAAGTTAGGAATCCTGATTCCCGAAACTGACTCTCACTTACAGAAAAAACTATTGATGTTAGCTCTGCTACTGTTGTACCTGTGATCAAAAATGACCAGCTTAAAGGTCTAGCTTTAAGCATTGAAAACTCAGAAATTAAAATGAGGTAAAACACATGCATATTTTATCGTTTTATGAGCAAGACCAGATTTTTAATGAAATCTACTCTAAAGAACTGGATGATCTTATCGTTGCTGGAGAAGAATCACTCCGAGGAACAGAAGCTACAACTGAACAATACAGTATAGAAGATTACTTCTTGCCATTGAAATGGCACATAACTTCTTCTCAGAAGATCAACAATGCTAAAATAGAAATTATAAAACAATCACTTTCAACTTGGTATGCATTATATTTTAAAAAAATATACCCATATATGATAAATGTCTACAGTTTAAAAATTATAGACATTTATGCTACTGGTACAAATACTATTGAATTAGTAATTGTTATTGATAGTTCAGAAGCCCGATTACGAAACATAATCTAGTAGTCTGTCAAGTAGTATAATCTATCTGAGATTATACTACTTATTTTTAAGGAGTTTAATTATGAAACTTATATTAAAAATGATTATTCTAGTCTCTCTTTGGTATTTAACTATTTTTATATTGTTGTTGCTAAAAAGAAAAGCTGATTTTTATAGCGGAAAAGTAGTAAAAACAAACAAATTAAAGGTGGCTTCTTTACAAGTTCTGCTATATCAGGTTGAAATGATTCTGCTATTGGCTAAATTTATATTTAATAAAGCTCAAATCTACTTCGAAGAGAAGAATACTCAAAAGAGAAAAATGATAGTCCTCCAAAATATAGTACATCATCTGAACCAGAATTTAAAAACCGAACTTGGTATCAAAATTGTCTCTCCTGCTACTAGTAACGGAATTGATATTTGGATTTATTTAGCAAATAATTTGAAAGATGCAGATAAAACTTTGTTAGAGGACTATTTTTCAGGAGTTTTATCAAAGTATACAGCTGAATTTGCTTTAGATATCCTCATCATAAAACAAAATGCAGGGGCTGGCTGGATAGCTACATTTGATATTAAGCCTGTTGTGGAAGCGACCTACAATCGAATGGCTCGAGCTTCCGAAGTCGTTCAAGAAGAGGAATTTGATGAGGATTTAGATATATGGTAGATACTAGACCATTATTAAAAGTAGGTGGTGGAAAACTAGGTTGGGAGGTTCCTAGTTCTATCATTAACTACTTGATTCTTGGTAATGTTGGTTCAGGAAAATCAGTGATCGCCAAAATGGTTGTTACTGACGTATTTATTACTGCTCACAGAAAAAAAAGAGCGTTACCAATGCTTGTCGTTTCTGAAATCAAACAGGAAGACTGGCTAGAATTTGAAGATAGTCCTAACGTATTTCTAGGCAGGCGAGCTCACAAAGCTATTGAAGCCACCTACAACGAGATGATGCACCGTCAAGAAAATAGGGCTATTGAGAGAACACCATTGATTTTACTTATCGAAGAAGTTACGGTTCTCATGAGTTCACTTGAAGGTAAACAAAAATCAAAGGTTCAAAAGATGCTTAAATCTATCATACTCAGCGGTCGTAGTCGTAAAATCTATTGTTTATTTGTTAGTCAAGATATGTACAGTAGCGATTTAGGAGACAGTAATTTGAGAAACCAATTCGGTGCAGTCTTAGGACTAGGTAATATGGCTTCTCGCTCAGCCGTCGTAAATAATATTTTTGACATTGGACCTGGACAAAAGCTAGAAGCTCTTCCAAACCGTTATGGTTGGTATCAAGAAATAAACGGTAGTCAACCTATAAAAGTTCAAGTTCGGAACGTTCGTGATTTTACTAAAATGAACAAAGTACTTAAGAAGATGCTTGAGCAGTATCAGCCACCAAATGAAAGCGACTCAGAGGGTTAGGGGTGGCAAGCCGAAGTGCTTGTTCATTTTACCAACCCTAACCCTCTGAGGTGCAAACCTGCGGTAGGCAAAATATTTCTAACTTAAATTCTAACTATTCTACGCACGTGTTAGACTGGGCTTGTCAACGGTCTAACACTAGAATAGTTAAAATAATAATTAAAGAATAGTTAAAAAAGAAAGGTAATTATACATGGCAACAAAGAAAAAAGAAGCACTTTTAACCTCGATAACAATTACACAATATTTTGAGACGAAATATTGGAAAAACGGCTGGGATGATGAACTCATTAAATCCGAAAATATCGAAAAAATTCTTGAGGAAATTGTCAGAAGAGTTAGTGAAATAGCAACTGTTTCCGAGGCTTACGCAATAAAACACGACAAGGACACGTCCATCGGTTTTGACAGTGTAACTAGTTCAATAACCTCCAAACTAAAAGAGTCACATATTCACGCTTTACTCAAATTTGAGAAAGGGGCAACACTAACTGATTTAGCTGTAAAAATCGGATTAGAACCTCAGTATCTTGAGAAAGCTAAATCTGGTAGATATGGCTACGATAACTTGTTAGCTTATTTAATTCATGCAAAAGATAAAGACAAATATCAATACACTCCTGACGAAGTATTCACTCTGAAAGGTAAAGACTACTTAGAAGTTTATCACGAAAGACATCTAAGCTGGCTTAAAGGAAAAGCAAAAAAAGAGGTAAAACAAACCTACAAAGATATTGATTTGCTAATCGATAACATTCTAAACGGAACCATTACCAAAAAGGAAATGCTTCTGAATAAAGACTTTCACATGCTTTATGCAGTCCACAAAACTAAGATAAACGATACCTTTCGTACCATTGGAGAAATCAAAGGAACTATGACACAGCATGAACTAGAAAACAAGAAATTCAAGAAAACAATCCTATTCATACACGGTGCCTCTGGGCTTGGCAAGTCAACATTTGGAAAAGAGATAGCAAAAAGTCTTATTCAGTTAGCAAAACTGAATGATCAAAACTGGCAATCAGTCTTGACCGCAGGCACTAACATGTTTGATGAAGTAAACGGAGAAGAAATCCTACTACTTGATGATGTTCGAGGAGATAGCTTAACCGCTTCGGACTGGCTGAAACTATTAGACCCCTATAATATTAGTCCTATCTCAGCACGTTATCAAAATAGATTAGGTGCTTCTAAAGTCATTATAATCACAAGTTCTAAACATCCTTTGACTTTCTTCTACCATGCTAAAGGAAACACTAACGAAGATTTATCACAATACATTAGAAGAATCGCTCATCTAGTAACCTTAAGGGGAAATAGTGACTACATTACTTTCCATGAATCACAACCTAAACGAACTATAGACAGAGTTGTGAAAATTCCAGGCACTGACCAAACGACATCATTATCATACGATTTCACACCTGATAACGAAGTGGCAAGTAAAGAAGAATTGCTATCCATGTTAGTATCTATAGTTGGACTATATAATAAATGGAAGCACTGGGATTATAACAAAATAAAAACCCCATCCGAAACTTTGGCGAGCGAGGACGAGGTTACAGATAATCAAGAAAAGTAAACAGGGTATCTCTTGATACCTCTATTATACTATACATTGGAGGAATACATGCAAGTCATTTTACCAGACGAACAAGTTCAACAAATTCAGCACCTACTTGCTGAACTTATCACAAAAGAAATTGAAAAGAAGCTACACCATAGTAACCTTGAAAGCCCATTTTTAAACAAACAGCAGGCTTGCCACTACTTGGGTATCTCAAACAATACTCTAGATAGTTGGATCAAGAAAGGACTGCCTACAATAAAAATAGGCAAGACTATACGATTTAATAAAGAAGCCATTAATTCATGGCTTTACTCACAAAACTAGAAATATCTATATTTTTGTTTTATAATAGTCATGATATTTTCTGGTTCGATACACAAGGAGGATATCATGCCTATCAGTAAGACAAAGAACGGTACTTTTCGTTTAAAAATCTATATCCCAATAGAAGCACGAATGCCACTTGGTATCGTTAATAGCAACTATTACGATAAGCGATTTAAAACAAGGAAGGAGGCAAGACAAGCTGAGATAGACTTGCTTACCAAGTTAAATCAAATAGAAGATAATGAGTTTACAGGACTAGGAAAAGAAGATATTCTTTTCTCATACTTCTATAATAATATTTGGTGGGAATCCTACAAAGTAGGACAAACCACATCTACTTCGAAGCCAACAAGCAGGTCAACAATTGCTAATACTAAAACATGTTTTGAAAAGCATATACTACCACTTCTTGGCAACTATACGATTCAATTTTTAAACCAAAATAAACAGGTTATTCTAAATTTGATGACAGCAAAAGCCAACGAATATGCCAACTTCAAAACTTTACGAAGTTACGTTATTTCTATTTTTGATTGGGCAGAAGAACTTGAATATATTGAAGCAAATAGAGTTGCAAAAATATTAAGAAGAATAAAAGCCACTAAAAAGATTCAACTTGCAGAGTCAAAGAGAGAGGAAGATTTATATCTAACTCATGAACAACTCCAAGAATGGTTCTCAGCATTTCAAGAAGATTTAGAGAATGATAAAATAACCCTTAAAGATTATGTCCTATTTTATCTCACTTTTTTCTTAGGCGATAGAAAATCTGAAACCTATGCTCTTCAATGGAAACATATCGATCTTTCAAAAAAACAGATTCAGCTAATTCAAGCTTTAGATAGATATGGACAAGTAAAATCTACTAAGGGAAATAAGAAAACTATTTTCTCTATTTCTAATGACTTACTTCAACTTCTTACCTCTTGGAAAGAACAACAAAAATATGAGCTGGCAAAGTTTGGCATCATCAGTAATCCAGAACAATTTGTTTTTACATATATCGATACCAAAGGAAACATCAATAAACCTTTACACGCCGACTATCTAAACAACAAAATGAAAAGTATTAGAAAGCGACATAAAGAGCTGACACATGCTACACCTCATAAACTGCGACATACAGGAGCAACACTTGCTAAACAAGCAGGAATGAGCTTAGAAGCTATTTCTGAAGCTCTAACACATAGCGACACAGGTACAACACAGATTTATGTCAATACTTCAAATGTGGTTCCTATGGCAGTCGGTGAATTTGCCTTAAAGTCTCTAAAACAATAAGGTGAAAATAATGTAAACATTGAGGTGAACTTTTTCAAAAAACATAAAAAAAGCACCCATGAGGTAAACTCTTGAGTGCTTTGAAACGTTGATATAATCGTATTGATTAACGTTTTGAGAATTGTGATGCTTTACGAGCTTTCTTAAGACCTGGTTTCTTACGTTCAACTTTACGTGAGTCACGTGTAAGAAGTCCTGCGCGTTTCAATGAATCGCGGAAGTCTGGGTCTACTTGAAGAAGGGCACGAGCGATACCGTGACGGATAGCTCCTGATTGACCAGCGTATCCACCACCTACAACGTTAACGAAAACGTCGTATGAACCTGCAGTTGAAGTAACTGCGAATGGTTGGTTGATTACAAGACGAAGGTCAGCGTGTGGGATGTACTCTTCAACATCTTTTTTGTTAACAGTGATTTTACCAGTTCCTGGAACAAGGCGAACGCGTGCAACAGCGTTTTTACGACGTCCAGTACCTGCATATTGTGCTTGTGACATACTTTATTGTTCCTTTCCTTAGATAAGTCCTGAAATATCAAGAAATTCTGGTTGTTGTGCAGCGTGAGTGTGCTCAGCTCCAACAAATACTTTCAACTTCATACCTTGAGCGCGTCCAAGAGTATTGTGTGGAAGCATACCTTTAACTGATTTCTCGATCAAACGTACTGCATTTTTAGAACGAAGTTCACCTGCAGAGATTTGTTTCAATCCACCTGGGTGGTTTGAGTGAGTGTAGTAGATTTTATCAGTTGCTTTTTTACCAGTCAATTTAACTTTTTCAGCATTGATAACAATCACAAAGTCACCTGTATCAGTGTGTGGTGTAAATGTTGGTTTGTTTTTTCCGCGAAGTACGCTAGCAACTACTGCAGAAAGACGTCCAAGTGGTACATCAGTTGCGTCAACTACGTACCATTTACGTTCAACTTGGCCTGGTTTAGCCATAAATGTTGTTTTGTTCATGATTTCTCCTATATATAGTTCGATTTTTGTTTACGGTGATGGGTGTTCCTTCCCATCGAAAAGTATTTGGAAGGTTCCGGGGCCTTTCAAATGGGGTAAACAATACCGCTTACTATAATACCAAATTTCACCCCTAAAAGTCAATAGATATGAAAAATATTTTTCTAAATTCCACTCTTTTTGTCTCTAAAAAACCTCGCTTTCGCGAGGCTCTTCTATTTATAAGCTAAGGCACGTTTAAAGGTTTTCCAAGGACCTAAGTCATCTGTCTGCAGAACGAGACTAGCATACATACGTCCGATAAATCCTGTTGCTACCACCGCAAAAATCACTGTAATAGCAAGTGAAAGCCAAGCCTCTAACCCATTTGCATAGCCATTAATGGCTCTAAATGGCATGAAGAAAGTCGAAATAAAGGGAATATATGAACCAATCTTCAAGAGGAGATTGTCACCAGCTGCACCCAGAGCTGTCACTCCAAAAAAACCACCCATAATCAAAATCATCAAAGGAGATAAGGCTTTTCCTGCGTCCTCAGGACGAGAAGCCATAGAACCTAGGAAGGCAGCCAAGACGACATACATAAAGAGACTTATCAAAATAAAGAGCAAGGTATTCAGTGAGAAGGCATCTCCCAAGTGATCCAAAACACCAGACTGAGCCAAGAATGGTAAATCTTTAAAGAGCAAGATGGCTACCAGACCACCTACAACATAGATCCCAATATGCGTTAAAATCACTAGAAACAGAGCCATCATCCGTGCATAGAAATAGTGACTAGCCCTTATGCTAGAAAAGACGACTTCCATAATTTTGGTGCCTTTTTCACTGGCAACTTCCTGAGCCGTCACACCCGCATAGGTAATCAGAATCATATAAAGAAAGAATCCTAAAGCGCCTGCTGCAATTGTTTGAATAAACTTTTTATTTTCCTTGGCTTCATCAATCTTTTCTGTGAATTGAATTGTCTGCGCTAAGCGTTTTTCCTGCTCTTGAGACAAGGAAGCAGTTGAACGATTAAGCTGATTTTGCAGTTCGTTGAGTGTACCTGTAACTGCAAATTTAATTCCGTTTTCAAGCGATGTTTCGCCATGATAAACAGCCTTTAAGACACTATCCTCTTGGTCAATGGTCAGATAGCCTTTTAATTTTTCATCTTTAATCGCTTCTTTGGCACTTGCTTCGTCTTTATAGTCAAAGTTAACACCATTTACATTCTTCAGTCCTTCTGCTACAGATGGCACTGTTGTCACTACTGCCACTTTATCATTTTTAGCCATAGAAGACCCTTGGAGGTAGCCAATTCCTACAGATAAGGCTAAAAAGAGGAACGGCGAAATCACCATAAAGAAGAAACTCCACGACTTGATGTGTCGAAGATAGGTTTCCTTCATTACAACCCACATATTTCTCATACTTCCACCCCTGATTCTAGTTTAAAGATTTCATCAATTGTTGGCGCTTGCTGGTCAAAGGTTGCGATGTATTGCCCCTGAGTCAAGATTGGGAAGAGTTCCCTTCCAGCACTCTCATCCTCTAAGATCAATTTCCAACTGCCTTGCTTGGTCAAGCTCACCTGTTTGACATGAGGAAGTTTTTCCAATTCTTCCTTGCTTCGTTCACTTGAAACAAAGAGACGCGTTTTCCCGTATTGGTTGCGGACATCCTGAACTGGTCCATGCAAGACCACACGACCATCTCGAATCATCAAAATATCATCACAAAGTTCCTCGACATTGGTCATGACATGATCAGAAAAGATAATGGTTGCCCCACGTTCTTTTTCTTGAAAAATGACTTGCTTGAGCAATTCTGTATTGACTGGGTCCAATCCACTGAAAGGCTCATCCAAGATAATCAAGTCTGGTTCATGAATCAGAGTAATGATGAGCTGAATCTTCTGTTGATTTCCTTTTGACAGACTCTTGATTTTATCTGTCAGCTTCCCTTTCACTTCCAACCTCTTCATCCATTGAGGGAGTTTTTCCTTGATTTCCTTAGCATCCATGCCCTTTAGAGTCGCCAAATAACGAACTTGTTCAAGGACTGTCAATTTAGGCATGAGACTGCGTTCTTCAGGTAGATAGCCAATCCGAGCGTAGGTCTCCTGACGAATATCCTGACCATCCAGACTAATTTCTCCTTGATATTCTAAAAACTTCAAAATACTGTGGAAAATCGTTGTTTTCCCAGCACCGTTTTTCCCGACTAATCCCAAAATACGACCTGGTCGCGCTTGAAAGTCAATACCAAACAAAACTTGCTTGGGTCCAAAACTTTTCTCTAGACTTCTTACTTCTAGCATCTTTCACCTCCGAAATGTCTTGCACTCATTATACTCCTTTTTGATAGCCTTTACAATGATTTTTGTCCATTTTATCATCCTCATTTTAGTAAAAAATCTTAGGGTACTTTGAGTTATGAATACATTATACACTGGTAAACTCCAATTTATCTTCTCTGTTCCTCAACTGTCTATTTTTGATCCTGAATTGTTATTTGAAAAGCAAAAATCCACCCCGAAGGATGGATTGATAAGTTAACGCACTTCTGCATTGACTTTTTCTTCGAGAGACGCTTGGATTTTTTCCATATAGCGTGCGACTTCTTCGTCCGTTAAGCTATCTTCTGGATTTTGGAAAGTCAAGCTATAAGCCATTGACTTCATACCAAGTCCCAATTTTTCGCCTGAGAAAACGTCAAAGAGTTTGATATCTGTCAAACGTTTCACGCCGGCAGCTTGGATAGCGTCCACAACTTCTTGGTGAGTCACTTCTGCCTTGAGGAGAAGGGCAACGTCACGGCTGACTGCTGGGAATTTGGTGATTTCTACAAATGGAGCAGCAGGTTGAAGGGCAGCTTCGATGGCTGAAAGGTTGAGCTCAGCTACATACGTTTCTGGAATATCGTAAGCCTTAGCAGTGACTGGATGCACTTGGCCAAGGAAACCAAGAACTTGGTCACCGAGTGAAATCATAGCTGTACGACCTGGGTGGAGGCTTGCAATTTCAGCTGTAGCTGTATAAGTTACTTGGAGTCCCAAACGAGCAAAGAGGGCTTCAAGGATTCCTTTAGCATAGAAGAAATCAACTGGAACTGCTGCTGTTTGGAAATCTTTTTCAGCAACCAAGCCTGTCAAGGCAAAGGCAAAGCTGTTGATCTCATTTGGAAGTTCTTCTTTTGGATTGCCTGTTTGTTCAAAGACTTTTCCGATCTCGTAAAGTGCCAAGTTTTTGTTCTTACGAGCCACGTTGTAAGCAACTGTATCTAGGATACCTGAGATCATATTTTGACGGAGGACAGAACGGTCCACTGTCATTGGCCACATGAGTTCAGTAAGGTTACTTGGTTGAGCCGTAAACTCAACTGCTTTTTCAGGAGTTGTTAGAGCGTAGGTGATAATTTCTGTCAAACCTGCTCCTTCAGCAATTGTACGAACTTGACGGCGGAGTTTTTGTGTGGCTGTCAATTCACCAGCGGTACCATCGTCTTTTGGAAGGCTGGTTGGCAAGCGGTCATATCCATAGATACGAGCGATTTCTTCAAAGAGGTCTGCCTCGATGGTGATATCCCAGCGACGGCGTGGGACACTGACTGTAAAGCTATCTGCATTGCCAGAAAGACCAAATCCAAGACGACGGAAGACGTCTTCTACATCAGCATAAGAAAGATCAGTTCCGAGGACACGGTTAACATCAGCAAGAGTTGAAGAAACTTCCACATCAGAAGTATCAAGTTCGCCCGCTGAAACGATACCTTTACGCACCGTCGCACCTGCAAGCTCTGCAATCATGCTAGCTGCCGCATCAAGAGCTTCGTTAACAGTTGCCACATTGATACCTTTTTCAAAGCGAGAAGATGACTCAGAACGAAGGTTGAGACGACCGCTTGTCTTACGGATAGATTTGCCATTGAATACTGCCGCTTCAAGGACAACACGACTAGACTTTTCAGAGATTTCTGTAGTTTGTCCACCCATGACACCTGCAAGAGCTACTGGTTTGTCTGCGACAGTGATGACTAGGTCATTCACGTCCAAGTCACGTTCTTCACCATCCAAGGTCACCAATTTTTCACCAGCACGCGCTTCACGCACACGGATGTCAGTCCCTTCAAAGGTATCCAAGTCAAAAGCATGCATTGGTTGACCAAAGTAAAGCAGGATGTAGTTGGTCACGTCCACTACGTTATTGATTGGACGGATTCCTTCATTCATGAGAAGGTTTTGCAACCATTGTGGACTTGGTGCGATAGTCACATTGTCCAAGATACGAGCGGCATAGTAAGGCGCCTTGTCTGTTTCAATGCCTACAGAAAGGGCATCTGCTGCAACTTGGTCCGTTTCTGAAAGAGTAAATTCTTTAAAATTAACTGCCTTGTCGTAGATGGCTGCCACTTCATGAGCCACTCCACGCATAGAAAGAGCGTCTGCACGGTTTGGTGTGATGGAAAGTTCGATGATTTCATCATCCAAGTCTAGGTAAGAGAAGACTTCATCCCCAGGAAGGGCATTTTCTGGCAAGATTTGAATACCATCTGCGAATTCCTTAGGTACAACTGAGTCAGAAATTCCCAATTCACCAAGTGAACAGATCATCCCAAGTGACTCCAAACCACGGATTTTCCCTTTTTTGATCTTGTAATTGTCAGCGATACGGGCTCCCGGAAGTGCCACCATAACCTTGATACCAGCACGCACATTTGGGGCACCACAAACGATCTGACGGGTTTCTTCTTCGCCAACGTTAACCTGACAAACATGAAGATGAGTTTCTGGCACATCTTCGCAAGACAAGACCTCACCGACGACAATTTTTGAGAGACCGGCAGCCAGTGATTCGACACCTTCTACCTCGATCCCTGTGGTTGACATTTTTTCAGCCAACTCTTGTGATGGCACATCAATGTCCACCAATTCTTTTAACCATTTATAAGATACAAGCATAATTTAGTTCTCCAGAATGACCGTTGTCACTCTAGTTCTTTTCCTTTCCTATCATTTCAATAGAAGAATCCTCTTCTTACCTTAATTTCTTTTTCAGTAACCAATCTGTATCTACTTTTTGACCAACCATAAAATGATGTTGGCTAAATTTTTCAAAACCATATCGGTTATAAAACGCTTGAGCTTTTGTATTATGCTCCCAAACACCTAACCAAGCCCAGGAAAAACTATTTTTGGTAGCAAGTTCAAGTGCGAATTCAAACAGTTGCTTACCTAGTCCAAATCCTTGAAATTTTTGTAGAACATAGAGGCGTTGAATTTCAAAAGCGTCCTCTAATTCTCTCTCAGTTTGAGCACTTCCCCAGTTGACTTTGAGAAAACCAGCTATCTCCTCTTCATGCATAATGAAATAGGTTTCGGAATCTGGATTTTCCAACTCAGTTGACAAAGTTTTCAGACTATAAGCCTCTTCAAAGTATTCCTGTAACTGCTCTTCCGTATTATCATGCGCAAATGTTTCACGAAAAGTTTGTTTGGCAATTTTAGCCAACACCTCAACATCTGCAATTTCTACTTTTCTAATCATTATTTAAACTGTTCTGAGAAGCGAACATCTCCTTGGTAGAATCCACGGATATCGTTGATTCCGTAACGGAGCATGGCTACACGCTCTTGACCAAGACCAAAGGCAAAGCCAGAGTAAACAGTCGCATCGATACCACTCATTTCAAGAACACGTGGGTGAACCATACCAGCACCCATAATCTCGATCCAACCTGTTTTCTTACATACGTTACAACCTTCTCCACCACACTTAAAGCAAGAAACATCCACCTCAACAGATGGCTCTGTGAATGGGAAGTAGGATGGACGCAGACGGATTTGACGCTCTTCACCGAACATTTTTTGGACAATCAACTGCAGGGTTCCTTGAAGATCTGCCATAGAAATGTTCTTCCCAACAACCAAGCCTTCGATTTGGTGGAACTGGTGACTGTGAGTCGCATCGTCCGTATCACGACGGAACACACGCCCTGGCGAGATCATCTTCAAAGGACCTTTAGAAAAATCATGGGCATCCATAGCACGCGCCTGAACTGGAGACGTGTGGGTACGGAGCAAGATTTCTTCAGTGATATAGAAAGTATCCTGCATATCGCGAGCTGGGTGGTCTTTGGGAAGGTTCATACGCTCAAAGTTATAGTAGTCTTGCTCCACTTCAAAACCATCCACGACTTGGTAACCCATACCGATGAAGATATCTTCGATTTCTTCACTGGTTTGTGTGAGGACGTGGCGGTGACCAGTCGCAACTGGACGACCTGGAAGGGTCACATCGATACTCTCACTTGCTAATTGAGCTGCAACTTTCTTTTCTTCCAAAAGCTTAGCAGTTTCTTCAAAAGCTGCTGTCAAGACATCACGCGCTTCATTGACATGTTTCCCGATAATCGGACGCATCTCAGCAGAGACATCTTTCATCCCTTTGAGGATTTCAGTGAGCGATCCCTTTTTACCAAGGACAGAGACACGCAAATCTTGCATCTCTTTTTTATTTTCAGCAGTAATCTGCTTCAAGCTAGCCAGCGTTTCTTCACGAAGCGCTTTTAATTGTTCTTCAATAGTTGACATAATTCCTCCATCAGTCTCTCGTAGATAAAAAGAAAACCACATGCCAAAAACTCCACTCGGAGCGTTGACACGCGGTACCATCCGTTTTCATCTGACAAGTCAGACCTTCATTTCTAAATCCATGCGCAAGTGAATTCACCCAGCTTTCATATAGAGAGCTTGCAGTCACGGCTCTCCTCCCTGATATACTTCCCTTGAGTTACTAGTCTTGCAGATTTCTATTCAATTACTACATAGTTTATCAGATTTTGAGTTAAAAAACAAGTTAGATTAGATTAATTTCAATACAAAACTCATTCCTTTTTCTGTTGCTCCATTTTCCACAAATCCAAGCGACTTGAAACACCTCCTAGAAGCATGATTGTAGGTGTAGATTTCCTTGACTCTCAATTCTTTCCATCCTTTTACTCGAGCCAATTCAATCAAAGCACTTAGAATCTTTTTTCCAAGTCCTCGATGTTGGTAAGCGGAATTCCCAATCACAATGGGGAGATTATCCTGAGATAGTGTAACATCCCCAATTGGAAACCATTCTCCCTTCTCCTTGACTTCAATCCAAAAAAGTTCACCATGCTGATCCAAATGGGAATACATAGCTTCCAAAGTTTCTTGACTATAAGGTTTCTTCACACCATCTACGAGGTGAACTAAGTTCACATCCTGATACCAAGCAAAAGCTTCTTCACAATGATTGACCTTATAATAAGGAACAAGACGCAGTGCATTATCTATTTGTAAAATCCGTTTCATCTGCTTTCCTTTTCCACAAAATAGTTGCTGCTTGATTAAAACCATCACACCAGTTATACCATTTTGCTTCATACTCATCTTGAGCTAAGATATGATTTTTTAAATCCAGAACAGAGTAAATCATTCTTTCCTCACAAGCTTGCGCATAGAGATGATATAGTTCATCACCACCATCTCTATCCCACTCAGCAGAAATCGTATCCCGACCTGCCAATAAAGCCTGATAAGCCCTGTGATGTCCATCTGTAATCAACAAGCAATTTCCAAAGGCAAGAATACTGATTGGATCGACTTGGATTGTTTCTGCCGACTGGTAAAGCATCTGAATATCTTGCAACTTCTTTTCTGATAAGTATAGTTGAGTCGGATGAAGATCTGCTATATTGACTTTCATTTCTTTCTCCTCAAAGGAATTTGATACTCACTTCTGCTTGCCTTTAAATCGCCATTGGAATCGGAGCTTGTCATAGAAGGGAAACTCGATAAACAGGACTCCCAAGCCCACACAGAGACTGGCAAGGACATCTGATGGATAGTGAACTCCCAGATAGACCCTTGATACCAGCACACTGACTAGGTAGAGACCAAGGACGATTTGTACGATTTTTCTCCAGACTGGATTTTTCATCCGTTGACTGAGAATGATAATCAGAGAACCGACCATCAAGGTTACAGCCAGAGAATGGCCACTTGGAAAGGAAAATCCCTTCTCCTCAACCAAGTGTAAAATAGCTGGTCGTGGGCGCTGGTAAATATTTTTAAAGGTCACGATTAAAAGACCTGCCAAAGCCAGATTTCCCAGCATGAAGAAACTTTCTACCTTCCACCGCTTACGATAAAAGACAAAAGCTGTAATGACAACCCAAGTGATAATCACTGGAATATCAATCAAGCGTGTGATGGCCCTAAAAAGAATAGTCAAGTAATCTGGCAAGTCTCCTCGAACGGCAGTCTGTATCGGTTGGTCAAAACCGACCAGCGTTTCAGGGTAAAATTTGACCATGTAGCCAAGAATAACGAAAAGTAAAAGGGCAAAACTGCCCTTCATTAAAAATGTTTGTTTATCTCTCATAATGTTTTAAGGTTGGTTTCAAGAGAACATACAACAACCAGAATGAAACGGAAAAGATTACACCCTCAATCAAGTTAAAAGGTAATACCATGGTCATTAGGTAGTTGGAAAGTCCCAAAATTTTTCCAATATCAAAGTTAGCAAACTTAGCGTACAAAGGAACAGCATAAACATAATTGAGAACCAACATAGCCACGGTTAAACCAATAGTCCCAGCTAGAGAGCCTAGTAGGAAACGAAGGGTTGTCCGTTCCTTTTTCCAAATCAAAGCAAATACGATGACAAAAACTCCCAAAGCTACGATATTCATTGGCAAACCAATGTAAGTATTCACTCCCTGACTGTTAAGAAGCAGTTTCAAGAGTGAGCGAAGCAAGAGAACTCCTAGAGCAGCAGGCAAATCCATGACCACTAAGCCCACAAGGACTGGCAAGATACTAAATTCGATCTTGAGGAAGGACGCCGCTGGTAAAAGCGGAAAGTCAAAGTACATCAGCACAAATGAGATGGCTGATAAAATCGCAATGGTCGAAAGTCGACGTGTGTTTGTCATAACAGGTTCCTCCAATTTTCTATAAAATCAGAAGAAGTTAGAAAGGATTCCTCTATCTATTCTCACTTTTTATATCCCAAAAGTTCCCTCTAACTCCGTTGAGCAAGCGGTTACAGTTTGGCTATAAATCTATCAGAACAGACAAAGCTATTCTTTCGTCTTCTCCCATCCAGACTATACTGTCGGTTGTGGAATCTCACCACATCAGCTTGCGCTCGCGGACTTATTTGGCTAAGATATTTTAGATTTATCTAGGCGTCGCAGTCGAAGATAATACTTAAAGTATATCGAGACAAGACAACGACGAGAAAGCTAAAATAGCTAGTCAAATTTACCGCCGGTCGGGAATCACACCCTGCCCTGAAGACTCTTTTATCATAACAAAAAACGCTTGCAAGCGCAAGCATTTTGTTCATTTTCATTTTCATTTTTTATTTCAATTTATCTGCTTCATAGGTATGAACGAGCTCAAGACCTGCAAAGTTCTGCTGGCGGAGTGCTTCGTAGACAATCATGCAGACGGTATTAGACACATTGAGACTGCGGACATGTTCATCATTCATGGGAATACGGAGAGCTTTCTCAGGATGTTCTCGCATAAAGTTCTCAGGCAAGCCCTTGTCTTCACGTCCAAAAAGAAAATAATGGTCCTCGTCAGTCGATAAATCCACCTCAGAATAGACTTTTTCCGCGAATTTCGAAATCAGATAGAGTTTGCCCTGCATCTGAGACATGAAATCCTCCAAACTCTCGTAAAAATAAATCTCTAGTTTATCCCAATAATCCAATCCAGCTCTCTTCATCTTGCGGTCATCGATAGGAAAGCCCATTGGCTTGATGATGTGGAGAGGAGAATTGGTCGCAGCGCAAGTACGCGCGATATTGCCTGTATTTTGTGGAATTTGTGGTTCAAATAATACAATGTGATTTGTCATGACTTGCTTCCTTTCACCATTGCAAAAAAATAGCCACACTGCCCGGAGTCAAGCTCAGCAAACAGCGTGGTTAAGGCATCGTTAACTTACCTCACAACAGGTTTGAAGTAAATCAGCGAAACTACTTTCTTAGTATAACACTTTCAGAATCATTGTCAATAGAAACGACTTGATTTTTTCAATTTTTTCAAGCTATTTCCAAGGGTTGTAAAATCGTCCCTGATTCTGCAAGATAAGTAGTAAACTAGCTACTAAAAACAAGGCTGCCAAGAACAAGGTAAGATAGTCTCCTTTTTTCAAGGCCTGATAACTATACCATGTGCGTTTTTTCTCTTTTCCAAAGCGTCGAAGCTCCATGGCGGTCGCGATAGTATCAATGCGTTCTAGCGAACTGAAAATCAAGGGAGTAATAATGCGCAGATTGCCTTTGATTCGTTGCATAAGAGAAGCTTTCTTGGATAATTCCATCCCACGCGCTTCCTGAGACATCTTGATAGTAAAGAATTCTTCCTGCAAATCTGGAATATAGCGTAAGGTCAGGCTGACTGAATAGGCAATCTTGTAAGGCACACCAATTTGATTTAAACTGGAAGCAAACTGACTAGGGTGGGTTGTCATCAAAAAGATAATAGCCAGAGGAATAGTGCAAAGGTACTTAATGGCCAGATTTAGCAGATAAAAGAGCTCTTGACTGGTCAGAGTGTAGGAACCGATTCCCTGCCAAATCACACTTCTCTCTCCGTAAAGTCCAACCCCATACTCGGGAGAAAAGAGATAGACCATCAAAACGTTTAAAACAGCAAATACCGTCGCAAAAACGGCTACAAAGGAAACATCTTTAAAGCGGATTTCTGACAAATAGAGGAGAAAGACCGAAAAGATAGCAATCAGAACAAGCAGTCTGGTATCATAGCTAATCATGGCCGCCAATGACACGAGGATGAAAAAGAGAAGTTTTCCAGCTCCTGACAAGCGATGAATCACAGTATCTCTATGCTGGTAACCGATTAATTTAGCTTGCATTCTTCTCTCCTTTCTTTGTAAAATGCCGTTAAAGCAAGTGGATCCACATCTAGTTTCTTGGCCAAGTTGAAGATTGAAGTTTCTTTTAGATTGGCTTTTACTAACAACTCAGGATTACTCAACAGACTAGCTGGATCAGTATCAGCAATCAATTCCCCATCCACCATGACAAGGGCTCGGTCTGAATAATCCAGCATCAATTGCATATCATGGGTAATCATGACAATCGTATGCCCTTGTTGATGCAACTCTTCGAGAAATTCCATAATCTCAGTATAGTTCTTCTGGTCTTGACCTGCTGTCGGTTCATCTAAGAGGATAATTTCAGCCCCCAAGACCAAAATCGAGGCAATAGTGACGCGTTTTTTCTGACCAAATGACAGGGCAGAAATTGGCCAATTACGGAATTCATAGAGACCACAGATTTTCAAAGTTTCATAGACTCTCGTTTCAATTTCCTGCTCGTCCACACCTCGCAAACGAAGTCCCAGAGCCACCTCATCAAAAATCATATTGGTTGAAATCATTTGATTGGGATTTTGCAGCACATAGCCTACTCGTTCCGCCCGTTCTGCTACCGAATCCCCTTTTATATCCTGCTCTTCCCAAAGATAGCGACCTTCCGTCTGGATAAAGCTACTTATAGCCTTGGCTAGGGTTGACTTCCCTGCTCCATTTTTCCCGACAATGGCAATCTTTTCACCCTTTTTAATATCTAAATAAATGGATTTTAAAATCGGTCTATCATCATAAGAAAAAGACAGATCCTCTAATTTAAAGAGTGACTGCAATTCTGGGGTTTCTTTTACCAGTTCCGTCCGCAACTGAATCTGGCCTTTTGAGATAGACAAGTTATCCAGATTTGCTAATTGTTCTTCCTTGGCTAAATCCACACCCAATTGACGGAGAGTGGTTAGATAAAGGGGTTCTCGAATTCCATTTTGGGTCAATAAATCAGTCGCCAGTAGCTGGTCAGGGCTCCCATTAAAGAGAATACGACCATCATTGATCAAGACAATCCGATCCACAGGGCGATGCAGAACATCCTCCAAACGATGCTCAATAATAAGTGTCGTCGTTCCCTCTTCCTTATGAATCTGGTCAATCAATTCGATAATATCCTGACCTGACTTGGGATCCAGATTGGCGAGTGGCTCATCAAACAAGAGAATCGGACTTTCATCAATCAAGACACCAGCCAGACTGACTCGCTGCTTTTGTCCACCTGACAAATCCTGAGGACGCTGAGACAGTAAAGAAAGAAGGTCCAGCTTTTCAGACCATTTATGAACACGGCTTTTCATCTCTTCTAAACTTGTTACATCATTTTCTAGAGCAAAAGCCAAATCCTCTGCCACGGATAAACCGATAAACTGCCCATCTGTATCCTGCAAAACCGTGCTGACCAGATGAGACTTATCATAGATACTCATATCAAAGGCCGCTTGCCCCTTGATCAAAAATTCTCCAGACGTCTGACCCTTGTAAATATTGGGAATAATCCCATTCAAACACTGACCCAAGGTAGACTTACCTGACCCAGATGGCCCAACAATTAAGACTTTCTCTCCCTTGTAAATGGTTAAGTCCACCCCTTGCAGGGTCGGTTCTTGTTGTGTTTCATACCGGAAAGAGAAATCCTTCCACTCAATTATAGCTTCTTTCATCTTACTCTCTTCATTCGCTTCTTAGACTTCTATTTTATCATAAATCTACCCCTTCTTGCAGTCTCTTCTCTTAAAATCTTAGCGCCAACAAGATTCCTAGCCTAAATTGCTTACCCGACTAGCCTATAAACAGCAAAAAGACTGGTTTCCCAGCCTTTTCCCTTATATTAATCCTTTTTCAAACTTCCTGAACGAGTCTGCGTACGTGAATAAGCTAGCAAGAGAAGGGTACCTGCGATAGCTACAGTTACAGCATTAGCAATTCCCGCAACAATCCCTTGGGCAAATACTTTTTCTGCTGCTTCTTGATAAATCACAACATCTCCAAGTGGTGCCAAGACACCCCAAACAAGAGCATTTGCAACAATCTGAATGAGGTTAAAGAAGACAATATCCTTCAACTCAAAAACACCCTGTGTTACTCGAATGTATTTTCTAAAGAGTCCGACGACTAGACCAAAGAGCCCACTAGCGATAATCCAAGTCCACCACAGACCATATCCAGCAATAGAGTCCTTGATTGCATGACCAATCACCCCGACAAGCAAACCGATAATCGGTCCAAAAATAATAGAAAGTAGCGCTTGTACCGCATACTGAAGCTGGATGCTTGTATTTGGAACAGGGGTCGGAATGTTGATCATCCCGATGACGACAAAGAGGGCCGCGCCAATTCCGACAGCAACAACTTGTTTAATTGTAAATTTGATTTCCATACTATTTATTCTCCTATTTTATCCTTCTATTTTCTTTATTTCAATGGTCCAAGATGAACCGACGCCCACATTATAAGCCTTGGCAAAGGAACCTTGGTTGATAGCCAGACCTAAACGATAGAGAGAGTTGATGTAAAGGATGGGTTGCCCAATTCTCACATCCGCAAATGATTTGCCATAGACAACCTGATTTTGATAGACCAGCATATCTGCATGATAGATAGTCACTTCAAAACGGTCACCGAATGCTGGTTCCAGCTTGTAAAACTCTTCTCGCGTGATAGAGGTCCAAAGCGAACCAAAACGTACATCTAGAATATCAATAGCTCCCTTCACCAGATGCTCTTCAATGATGGTCTCTACGACTGGAAGTTCCACAATCTGATCCACACTGAGCTCTGGCCCCACTTCCTCAAAAGTAATGTGACCACTGGCCAGTTTAGCACCAGTATAGGCATAGACATCACGACCGTGGAAGGTATAAGAATGCTCTGTATTTTGACGTCTATTGGCCACTTCAGAAATTTCACGAATGGCTACAATGCCAACGTGCTTCTTGATAAAAGAAAGCGTCCCATTATCTGGCGTGACAATGTATTGATTTTTTGCAGTCTTAGCAACTACGCTCTTACGTTTCGAGCCGACACCTGGATCGACAACCGATACAAAAGTCGTTCCCTCGGGCCAGTAATCCACCGTCTGAAAGAGACGATAGCTCCCCTCAAAAATATTATAGGGCGTGATATCGTGCGTCAAGTGATGGATTTTTAAGGTTGGAGATTCTTCTAAAGCCACTCCAATCATAGCCGATACCGCACCATCAACCAGACCAAAGTCTGATTGTAATACCAGTAAATTATTATTCATTTTATCTCCTTGTATATCCTTTATCATACCATATTTCAGAGAAAGGTGCTAATAGCTATTTCAATTGATTAGGGTATAGTTTTACCTTATAGCAAATTTCCTACTAAAAACTCTGGTGATTAGCTAGTAGGTGCATTTTTTCTTGAAAAAAGGTATGATAGTTACATAATGAAGAAGTAGGTTTTATTATGAAAATTATCCTTGTCGGAGGGGGAAAAGTTGGTTCTGCCCTCTGTCGCTCCTTGGTTGCAGAAAAGCATGATGTTTTGCTGATTGAGCAAGACGAAGCTGTCCTCAATCATATTGTCAATCGCTTTGATATCATGGGTATCCTTGGTAACGGGGCCGATTTTACCATCCTTGAGCAAGCCAGTGTCCAGGATTGTGATATCTTTATCGCCCTGACTGAATACGATGAAGTCAACATGATTGCAGCCGTTCTAGCCAAAAAAATGGGAGCTAAAGAGACCATCGTTCGGGTGCGGAACCCTGAATATTCTAACTCTTATTTCAAGGAAAAGAATATTCTCGGTTTTTCTCTTATCGTTAACCCTGAGCTCTTGGCTGCCCGCGCTATCGCGAATATCATTGACTTCCCCAACGCCCTCTCTGTCGAACGTTTCTTTGGTGGACGGGTCAGCTTGATGGAATTCACTGTTAAATCCTCCAGTGGTCTTTGCCAAATGCCCATTTCTGATTTTCGGAAAAAATTCGGCAATGTCATTGTCTGTGCGATAGAGAGGGATCATCAAATTATCATTCCAAGTGGCGACATGACTGTACAGGATAAAGATAGAATCTTTGTCACTGGTAACCGTGTTGACATGATGCTCTTCCATAATTATTTCAAGTCTCGTGCCGTGAAGAGTCTTCTTATTGTTGGAGCTGGTAGAATTGCCTATTATCTACTAGGTATCCTCCAAGACAGTCGTATCGATACCAAGGTTATTGAAATCAATCCTGAAATCGCCAGCTTCTTTAGCGAGAAATTCCCAAATCTCTATATCGTTCAAGGAGATGGTACCGCAAAAGATATCCTGCTGGAAGAAAGTGCTCAAAACTATGATGCCGTTGCGACTCTAACAGGAGTCGATGAGGAAAATCTGATTACCTCTATGTTCCTTGACAGGGTAGGTGTACAGAAAAATATCACAAAGGTCAATCGTACCAGTCTCCTCGAGATTATCAATGCGCCTGATTTTTCAAGTATCATCACACCTAAAAGCATCGCTGTAGATACAATCATGCACTTTATTCGTGGTCGGGTTAATGCCCAGTATTCAGACCTTCAGGCCATGCACCATCTAGCCAATGGCCAAATCGAAACCCTGCAATTCCATATCAAGGAAGCTAATAAAATGACTGCCAAACCTCTTTCTCAACTAAAACTGAAAAAAGGGGTTCTTATAGCAGCCATCATTCGAAAGGGCAAGACTATTTTTCCTACTGGGGAGGATATGTTGGAAGTTGGAGACAAGCTCCTAGTAACAACCTTGTTGCCAAACATCACCAAGATTTATGACTTGATCGCGAGGTAAGAAATGAATAAAAGTATGATTCGTTACCTCCTTTCAAAATTACTTTTGATTGAAGCTGTTCTTCTTTTGGTTCCTGTGTCTGTCGCTGTCTATTACCGTGAATCGAGCCAAGTTTTTACGGCCCTCTTTTCAACAATAGGGATTCTCGTATTACTAGGCGGTTCAGGAATTTTACAAAAGCCCAAAAATCAACGGATTTATGCCAAGGAGGGAGTCTTGATTGTTGCCCTCTGTTGGATCCTTTGGTCCTTCTTTGGTGGTCTCCCCTTTGTCTTTGCTAGACAAATTCCCAGCGTTATCGATGCCTTTTTTGAAATCAGTTCTGGCTTTACAACTACTGGAGCAACTATTCTGAACGACGTTTCGGTTCTCAGTCGTTCCCTCCTCTTCTGGCGAAGTTTTACCCACTTGATTGGAGGGATGGGAGTGCTTGTTTTTGCACTTGCTATTATGGACAATGCCAAGAATAGCCACCTAGAAGTGATGAAAGCTGAGGTTCCTGGCCCTGTTTTTGGCAAGGTTGTATCCAAACTCAAAAATACTGCCCAGATTCTCTATCTCCTTTATCTAGCTCTCTTCTCCCTCTTTGTCATCATCTATTATCTGGCTGGCATGCCCCTATTTGATAGTTTTGTCATTGCCATGGGAACAGCAGGTACAGGAGGTTTTACCGTCTATAACGATGGAATCGCCCACTATGGTAGCTCACTGATTACCTATCTGGTTAGTATCGGAGTTTTGGTTTTTGGGGTAAATTTCAATCTCTACTACTACCTCATGCTCCGTCGCGTCAAGGCCTTCTTTGGAGATGAAGAACTCCGAGCTTACTTGGTAATTGTTCTGCTTTCTACAGGCTTGATTAGCCTCAATACTCTCTATCTCTATCCAGGATTTTCAAAGAGTTTTGAAATGGCCTTCTTCCAAGTTTCCAATATCATTACGACGACTGGTTTTGGTTACGGGGATATTACCAACTGGCCCCTCTTCTCCCAGTTTATCCTTCTCTTCCTCATGGGAATCGGTGGTTCTGCTGGTTCAACCGCAGGTGGACTCAAGGTTATTCGAGGCCTCATCCTTTCAAAAATTGCCAAAAACCAAATTTTGTCAATTCTATCGCCCCACCGTGTTTTGACCCTCCATGTTAATAAAACGGTGATTGACAAAGATACCCAGCATAAGATTCTCAAGTACTTTGTCATCTATTCTATGATTTTGCTATCCCTTATCTTTATTGTCAGCCTAGATAGCAATGATTTTCTAGTCGTTACCAGTGCTGTCTTTAGCTGTTTCAATAATATCGGACCTATTCTAGGAACCACTTCTAGTTTCTCAATCTTTAGTCCTATCTCAAAAATTCTCCTCTCCTTTGCAATGATTGCAGGGCGCTTGGAGATTTATCCAATCCTACTTCTCTTTATGAAGAGAACTTGGTCTAAGAGATAAAATATAACCACACCTTGTGTCTTACAAGTGTGGTGTTTTTATTTCAGACCACCTTCCAGAATTCAACGAACTCTTTTTAAACAAAGTGAGACACTTCAATGATTGACTAAAGGTTTGCACGCAATAAAAAAACAAAGAGCAAACTAGGAAGAAAGCCACAGAGTTCTCAAAACACCTGCTTTAAGTCAGTAGATAAAACTAGCGTGGTTTGAAGAGATTTTGTCAGAGCGTAAGAGTCCAAAAACAACCCTCAGTCGACTGACCGAGGGTTACTTATTTCATTATTCAAGAACTTGATTAGCTCAATGCATCCAAGGCATCATCCATTGAAAGAACTTCGTGGAAGACACGTTGTGTCAATTCAGTTTTTTGTTCTGGTGTGAGGTATTTAGTGTTTACACAGTATCCAGAGATACGTACGATAACGTCTTCACCTGACATGATCTTTTCGTAAACATCGTTCAAGTCCATAACGTTCAAGTTAACGTGTTGTCCACCGTTTTCGAAGTAACCATCAAGGATTGTTACCAAGTTATCCACTTGTTCGTCACGAGTTTTACCAAGAGCACGTGGAGAAACTTGAGTTGTCAATGAGATACCGTCAGCTGCGTAACCAAAGTCTAGGCTAGCAAGTGAGTTCAAGTTTTGCAACCAGCCACCTTTAGCTTTGTTAGATGGGTTAGCACCTGGTGAGAAGAATTCAAGTTTAGACAAGTTCACAGAACCATCTTCGTTGAGGTATACACCTTTGTGGACTGGTGAGTTACCAGTTTGTTTAGAGTAAGCAACGTTAGATGTGATTGTCAAAAGTGATACTGTAGCTTCAGCGTCTTTGTAAAGTTTGTGGCTACGTAGACGAGTTGTGTAAGCTTCGATCAACCATTCTGCCAATTCGTTTGAACGTGGGTCATCTTCACCCCAACGTGGGTATTCACCGATTGTTTCGTAATCGTAGATGTAGCCATTTTCGTCACGGATTGGTTTAACTGTAGCGTATTTGATAGCTGACAATGTGTCAACAGTGTTGGCAAATCCACAGATACCGAATCCCATGTTGGCACGTTGTTTAGTTGGCAAGAATGCCATTTGAACAGCTTCGTAGTTGTACTTATCAGTCATGTAATGGATGATGTTCAAAGCATCTACGTAAGTATCAGTCAACCAGTCAAGAGATTTTTCAAAGTTAGCTTTAACTGATTCGAATTCAAGAACTTCGTCACGGATTGGTTCGATGTCAAATACTTTGTAGTCTTTGTGAACATCGTCGTAACCACCGTTCAAACCAGTAAGAAGGGCTTTCAATACGTTTACACGAGCACCGAAGTACTGGATGTTGTGACGTTGTTCTTCATTTTCTGGGTCAAGTGGAGACACACAGCATGAGATACAGCTCATTTCACCATATCCGTCTTTAGCCATTGTTGTTACACCTTCGTATTGGATAGAAGAGTGTTTGTGGCTCATATGCATACAGTAGCGACGGAAGTTGTATGGCAATTTGTCAGTCCAAAGAACTGTCAAGTTTGGTTCTGGAGAGTTACCGATATTGTCAAGGGTGTTCAAGAAACGGTAGTCCATCTTAGTAACACGGTGACGACCGTCGTTACCCATACCAGCCATAGAAGTTGTGATGAAGGTTGGGTCACCTGAGTACAATTGGTCGTAAGCTTTTGTACGAGCAAATTTAACTGTACGAAGTTTCATAACGAAATCATCAACGAATTCTTGGATTTCTGATTCAGTAAATGTACCACGAGCAAGGTCACGTTCTGCAAAGATGTCCAATACGATTGGCACACGACCTAGAGATGTAGCAGCACCGTTGATAACACGGCAGACAGACATGAAGGCGATGTTAACCCATTGGATAGCTTCTTTAACGTTCATCGCTGGTTTGCGAACGTCAACTCCGTAAAGGTCACCCAAGCGAACAACTTGTTGCAATGCTTGGTATTGAAGGTTGATTTCTTCACGAAGACGGATTGTTTCTTCATCGATTTCTTCGATTGCATTCCAATCGTTTACTTTTTCTTGCATCAAGTAGTCTGCACCGTAAAGAGCAAGACGTGCGTAAACACCGATGATACGTCCACGTGAGTATGCATCTGGAAGACCAGTTACAGTGTGAGCGTGACGAGCGCGACGAATGTTTGAAGTGTAAGCACGGAAGATACCATCGTTAACTGTTGTTACGTATTTGGTGAAGATTTCGTGAACAGCTGGGTCTGGTTCGTATCCATTTTCTTTCAAAGTAGTTTCAGCCATACGGATACCACCTTTTGGCATGAAGTTCAATTTGAAGAGTTCATCGTTTTGGATACCGAAGATAACTTCGTTTTCTTTATCGATAAATCCTGCTGGAATGTCAGCAATAGATGTTGGACGAGTGTCCATTGGGAAACGAGTTTCTTCGTAGTGAGCCTTAGTTTCTTCTACAATTTTTTTGATGTGAAGTGAACGTTCTGTTGGTCCTGCGAGGAAGCTTTCGTCTCCATCATAAGGTGTGTAGTTAGCTTGTACGAAGCGTGATACACTTGCTTTTTCTTTCCAATCTACGCCTTTGAAGCCTTCCCAAGCTTTGTCAAAAATATCTTGTGCTTCAACAACTGTCTTAACAACCATGTTAATGTCCTCTTTTTTCTTTCTAGTAACAACCATCTGTTACATTCATGAGACAAGTATAACACACAGTAACCGATTTCAACAAGTAGAAAACCCTTATTTTTACACTTTCTTTTCTAAAACAGTCTATGTTTTGTTCCAAACTGTATTATATTTTTGAAAAAAATATACCCTTTTTCCCTTTTTTCAGAAAAAAGGGTATAATAAAAGAAAATAAGCAGTAAAAAGGGGGCTAGGCATGTTGATTTTTCCTTTGTTAAATGATTTGTCAAGAAAAATCATCCATATTGACATGGATGCCTTTTTTGCTGCCGTGGAAATCAGGGATAATCCTAAGCTCAGAGGAAAACCTGTCATTATCGGAAACGACCCTCGGCAAACAGGTGGGCGGGGAGTCGTTTCTACCTGTAGCTATGAGGCGCGAGCTTTTGGTGTCCATTCAGCCATGAGCTCTAAGGAAGCCTATGAGCGTTGTCCCCAGGCCGTCTTCATCTCAGGAAATTATGAGAAATACAAAGCTGTGGGACTCCAGATTCGAGCTATTTTTAAGCGCTATACAGATTTGATTGAACCTATGAGTATTGACGAAGCCTATTTGGATGTAACAGAAAATAAACTCGGTATCAAGTCAGCGGTCAAAATCGCTCGCCTCATTCAAGAGGATATCTGGCAAGAACTCCATCTAACTGCTTCTGCTGGCGTTTCTTATAACAAATTCTTAGCTAAAATGGCTAGCGATTATCAAAAACCTCATGGTTTGACAGTGATTCTACCTGACCAGGCTGAGGATTTTCTCAAACAAATGGATATTTCCAAGTTTCATGGAGTAGGAAAAAAGACAGTAGAACGTCTGCATCAAATGGGTGTTTTTACTGGCGCTGATTTACTTGAAGTTCCTGAAGTGACCCTAATAGACCGCTTTGGCAGACTGGGCTATGACCTGTATCGAAAGGCTCGTGGTATTCACAATTCCCCCGTCAAATCCAATCGCATCCGTAAATCAATCGGCAAGGAGAAAACCTACGGGAAGATTCTCCGTGCCGAGGAAGATATCAAAAAAGAGCTGACTCTCCTATCAGAAAGAGTCGCTCTCAATCTCAGTCAACAAGAAAAAGCTGGAAAAATTGTCATTTTGAAAATCCGCTACGAGGACTTTTCAACTCTTACTAAACGAAAAAGTCTGACTCAAAGAGCACAGGATGCTAGTCAGATAAGCCAAATAGCCCTGCAACTCTATGAAGAATTAAACGAGAAAGAAAGAGGTGTCCGCCTGTTGGGGATTACCGTGACTGGATTTTAAAACCTTGAAGAGCTGACTCTTCAAGGCTTTTCTTATACAAATAAACGGACAAAGCTATAAAGTAGCAAGATACTACCAAGCACGATACGGTATTTACCGAAAAGGGTGAAGTCGTGTTTTTTCACATAGCTGGTCAAGAAACGGATAGCGACCATGCTGACTGCGAAAGCGACTCCCATGGCAACTAAGAGCAAGAACAATTGCCCGAAGTCCAAGAGTTGTCCTGCTTTTACAAATTTGAAAATCTTTAAGGCGCTAGCTCCAAACATAACTGGAATTCCAAGATAGAAGGTAAATTCCGTTACAACAGAACGACTGGTCCCATTTAACAAACCACCGACGATCGTTGCCCCAGAACGGCTTGTCCCTGGTAAAAGGGCAAGAACTTGGAAGAGTCCGATATAGAAAGCTGTCGTATAAGGTAGTTTATCTAACTCTGTTACACTTGGTTCGATAGCACGTGCTTTATTACGCTTTTCCAAATAGATAAAGGCAATCCCATAGATAATCAACATAAGAGCAACAGAAACCATGTTATGGAAGTGGGTATCAAACCAATCATCAAATTTAAAGACGGCAAGTAAAGGCAAAGTTGCAATCAAGACCTTCAACCACAGTCTCCAAGTCTTACGAACTTCCTGCTTGTCCTTAGTCGATTTGAAAGGATTGAGCTTATTAAAGTAAATGACCATAACCGCCAAAATCGCACCAAGCTGAATCACGACATTAAACATGGAGATAAAGGCTTCATTTTGATTTTGGTATTGGATAAATTCCTCTGCTAAAATCAAGTGACCTGTACTGGAAATCGGCAACCATTCTGTAATTCCTTCAACAATCCCGAAGAAGATAGATTTTAAAATTTCAATAAGATACATAGATTACTCCTTTTTTTCTATCTTCCATTATAGCATATTTTTTCAGCCTGTGATAGCTCTCTTTAAAAGGCGCCTATACTGCCACCGCCTCCTCCTCCAGAGAAGCCGCCCCCAGAACTTCCACTTCCAGAAGATACGGAGTAGGTACTTGCTGTATTTGCGACACTGGCATAATGGCTCATTTTTGCTGTTGAATGATAAAACATGCCATGCCAACCATAATCTACATAAAGATTGATATCTGGATTTTCTACTTGGATATGATGCACCTTCATCAAATGACTGACCTTATCCGCATAGCCAAATAAGGTCGCATAGACCAAGAGGCGATTCCAGACCACAATACTTTCCAGCTCAGCCTGATCCAATCGTGCAATCTCCCGCAACATATTTTCAAAACTGGTCCAAAGATAGTATACTTCTGCTCCTGCTTCATTTAGGACACCATCACGATTATCTAGTCGAAGCTTCCAATAATAGAAAACAGCCAAAACCAAACCTAGAAAACCAAGTATTGGCAAGGGGATGTAAAGATAGCCATAAACGTCCAAACTGTACAAGAACAGACCAAATTCGATAAATAATGGTAGGATAGTAGAGAGTCCCATCCCCACTTGCAAAGCCTTTTCCCCACCAGTTAAAGGTCGATAGTAATCTGGGAGTCCCCAGAAGGAAACTCGATTTCGCACTCCTTCTTGCATCTCTTTCAATACTTCTTCGAAAGAAGATTTGAGCTGAAGCCCTCTTGCTTGAATCCGTTTTTCATCAGCAGCTTTGGCTCCGCGATAAAGACTTTCAGATACCTTGTAATCTGCAAACAAATTGGAAAGAGCTGTTTCTTTTTTGCCTGAAAAAGCCAGATTTAGACAGTCTTTCTCAAAGCTTGACAAACCATCTTCTTTTACCAGTCTTAACCCAACTGCATCCCCTTCTGAAATGATAGAGACATTCCCACGGTCTATCACATCTAGCAAGGTAGCTTGAACAAGTTGGTCAAAGGTGAATTTACCTGCTCCTTTGGTTAGAGGACTCACTTCCTCCAAAGAGGTCGAGTAGACAGCCTCTGATAAAACCATAGGTTCTAATTCCATTGGTGGTTCATAGAGACGATGATTTTTGGCATATTTGACTGAAGAAGTGGTCTTTCTTCTATAGATGAAATAGAAGCAGACACTCAATAACAAGGAGATGGAAAGGATAGAAGGGAAGACCCATGTAACGAGTTGTTTACTTTGCTCTTTTTCTTTAACAATCGAGTCTTCTATCTGATTAAACTCTTCTAAACGATTCCCTTTCAAGCCCTGATCCCTAGCGCTAGCAAAATCGGTCCGAGGCCAATAGGCATGCAATTCAACTCCACGCTTAGCCGGAAGATTGTCCAAACGAATAGTATAATCAAGGTTACTCTTTTCAACCGTTCCCTCTCTAAAGAGTTTCCCTGTATGGAAAAAGAGTTTTTCAGCCCCCTTATCTCCCCTTACATGAAATTCAAACTTTCCAATAGTCCCTGAACTATCTGTTAAAGGTTGCCAATTTAATTCAGCGATATCATCATAAAGGAAAAGCAAATTCTTTAAGTTCCAAACGAGGTCAACTTCAACTGTGTCGCCTTCTTGACCTGGATTATAAACTTTAACAGTATAACCATCTGCTCCTTCTATCACTTCGCTAGTAACGTCTGCTAGTTCAGCACCATTTTTCGCAGCCTGAACCTTTGGATGAGGATCAATGTCAAATCCACTAGGCATCTTGCCAGCACGTCCAAGTCCCACGATTTGGCCCTTAAAATCCTCCTCAAACTGATAAACTATCTTTTGTCTAAATTCTGCCGTATTGTCTGCATGAATATACAAATCCCCTTGGTAAGAGTTTATCTTGAAATCAATGGCAAAAACAGAGAGTGGCAGAAGGCAAAACAAGCCTAAGACCAGTAAGAAAAAAGTTTTTTTCATCAACTAAGCCCCCTTTTTATCTTTGCTATCATTATATCATTTTTTCATAAGTAAGGGCTTACCTATATTGAAAAATAGAGTTTTTTTCGATAAAATAGGAGACAGTTATTTTTTAATAGATTAGAAATAGGAGAAATCATGAGAAAAATATACTTATCTATTTTCACAAGTCTCTTGCTGATGCTAGGATTTGTCAATGTTGCTCAAGCTGATGAATATTTACGCATCGGGATGGAAGCAGCATATGCTCCCTTTAACTGGACTCAGGATGATGATAGCAATGGAGCTGTCAAAATCGATGGGACCAACCAGTATGCCAACGGATACGATGTTCAAATCGCCAAGAAAATCGCTAAGGACTTGGGTAAAAAACCTTTGGTTGTTAAAACAAAGTGGGAAGGTCTAGTTCCTGCCCTTACTTCTGGTAAGATTGACATGATTATCGCAGGTATGAGTCCTACTGCCGAACGCAAACAAGAGATTGCCTTTTCAAGCAGTTACTATACTAGCGAACCAGTTCTACTGGTCAAAAAAGATTCTACTTACGCAAACGCTAAAACTTTAGATGACTTTAACGGTGCGAAAATCACTTCTCAACAAGGTGTTTACCTTTACGATTTGATTGCACAAATCCCAGGTGCTAAAAAAGAAACAGCCATGGGAGACTTCGCTCAAATGCGCCAAGCTCTTGAAGCTGGTGTCATAGATGCCTATGTTTCTGAACGCCCAGAAGCTCTGACTGCCGAAGCTGCAAACTCTAAATTCAAGATGGTTCAAGTTGAACCAGGTTTCAAAACTGGGGAAGAAGATACAGCTATTGCCATCGGACTTCGTAAAGATGACAATCGTATTAGCCAAATCAATGCCAGCATTGAAACCATTTCAAAAGACGACCAAATTGCCTTGATGGATCGTATGATCAAGGAACAACCTGCCGAAGCTACAACAACTGAAGAGACTAGCAGTAGTTTCTTTAGCCAAGTCGCTAAAATTCTTTCTGAAAACTGGCAACAACTCTTGCGTGGTGCTGGTATCACTCTTTTAATCTCAATCGTCGGAACCATCATAGGTCTCATTATTGGTCTTGCCATTGGTGTCTTCCGTACTGCTCCTCTCTCTGAAAATAAAGCTATTTATGGCTTACAAAAGCTAGTCGGCTGGATTCTCAATGTCTACATTGAAATTTTCCGTGGTACACCAATGATCGTTCAATCGATGGTTATCTACTACGGAACTGCCCAAGCTTTCGGTATCAACCTTGACCGTACACTGGCTGCAATCTTCATCGTTTCGATTAACACTGGTGCCTACATGACCGAAATCGTCCGTGGTGGTATCCTAGCAGTTGACAAGGGACAATTTGAAGCTGCTACTGCTCTTGGTATGACTCATAACCAAACCATGCGTAAGATTGTCCTACCTCAGGTAGTCCGCAACATCCTACCCGCAACTGGTAATGAATTTGTCATCAATATCAAAGATACATCTGTATTGAACGTTATCTCTGTTGTCGAACTTTATTTCTCAGGAAATACCGTGGCAACTCAAACCTATCAATACTTCCAGACATTTACAATCATCGCCGTGATTTACTTTGTCCTCACCTTCACCGTAACACGTATCCTACGCTTCATCGAACGCCGCATGGACATGGATACCTATACTACAGGTGCTAACCAAATGCAAACGGAGGATTTGAAATAATGACACAAGCAATCCTTGAAATTAAACACCTCAAAAAATCCTATGGACAAAACGAAGTGCTAAAAGACATTTCACTCACTGTCCACAAGGGAGAGGTAATCTCTATCATCGGAAGCTCTGGAAGCGGAAAATCAACCTTCCTACGCTCCATTAACCTCCTTGAAACGCCAACTGATGGACAAATCCTTTATCATGGACAAAACGTCCTCGAAAAAGGCTATGACCTCACACAATACCGTGAAAAGTTGGGAATGGTTTTCCAATCCTTTAACCTCTTTGAAAATCTCAACGTTCTCGAAAACACAATCGTCGCTCAGACAACTGTCCTTAAACGCGAACGTACAGAAGCTGAAAAAATTGCCAAAGAAAACCTAGAAAAAGTCGGCATGAGAGAACGCTACTGGCAAGCAAAACCGAAACAACTCTCAGGTGGTCAAAAACAACGTGTAGCCATCGCTCGTGCCCTCTCCATGAATCCGGACGCCATTCTCTTTGATGAACCAACATCAGCTCTCGATCCAGAAATGGTTGGAGAAGTCCTCAAAATCATGCAAGATTTGGCTCAGGAAGGCTTGACTATGATTGTTGTAACCCACGAAATGGAATTCGCCCGTGATGTCTCTCATCGTGTTATCTTTATGGATAAGGGTGTGATTGCTGAAGAAGGCAAACCAGAAGACCTCTTCACCAATCCTAAAGAAGACCGTACAAAAGAATTCCTTCAACGCTATCTCAAATAAAAAGAAAAGGCTGCATAAATCGTGCAGTCTTTTTACTAGCCAAAAAATGAAAAGGCAGACCCTATTCAAGAATCCGCCATCATCCAAAGATTAATCTTCAAATTTTTCATGATTTTTATCATAGAAATCAATTAAACCTAGAGCTGTTTCAAATGAAATATTTTTTACTTTTGCACGACCCTGCGCTAGAGCAATGATAGACATTTCACGCGCATTCGTTTCTTTAGAGATACGGTAGCCTGTGATTTTCTTATCACGAACCCAGCCAACAACTGATTCTACTTTTTCAAAGTTTGACTTAGCCATGTCCTTCTCCTATTTTCTTCTTTACGATATTTAATTGTATACGTTTTTATGACTTTTGTCAATAAAAAAACATATATTCAATAAAATTAATGATTTATTTTTCTATTACTATCTTATTAAATCCGATAATATATAGGTTTTCCCTTGCTATAAACCATTAGTAAATACCTTTAAAATAATTGTATTATTAAATCATTTACTTGTAAAAATATTCATGATTTACAAATACCAGTTCGGGATAGGTTAGACAGGTTTTATACTCAACTTTATTCTATTTATCCAACTTTAAAACAATATTTCTAATAGCGAAAGACTTTCTCTCCACACTATTACTAACTATTCTTTCTCTTCTCCTTCTTTACTATTCTTCCTGCCTTTATAAGCACTTTTCACTTGCTCAACTGGTACTATTTATTTACTTTATCAAGATTCCTTTTTATTTCTTCAAACCTATAAAAAGATGAGTCGTTAGGAGACAATAGTATCCTGTCTTCTAACATTTTCCACTGTTTTTATCTTCTTAGTATCTTATCACTCTTCTCAGTTAACTCATTATAAGGTTTCTCATTAGTATTGATTATTTTTTCTAATTCCTATTATATTTAACCAAATTTCAGATTAGACATATATAAAATAGTGGATTCTAAAAATACGCCTTATATATAACAAGTAATTTTACTCCCTTACTATAAACTGGATCAAAAAATAATAGGTACTATAATGACTTGTGATAGAAATAACGTAATCGATTTCCTAAGTCCATAGGAATCGCCCCCTTTCTTCACCCTCATTATAGCACCTATACATCAGTTGTGCAAATAATATGATATTTTTTTATTAGTCCTCAGACAAGCATATTATAGAGCGTTTCATTACCATTTAAGTTAATATAAGCTGGATCAAAACCTTCCATTCGACGAATCAATCCTGCATAATCATGCTTATCTGCTAAAGCGATCCCAATTAATACTGGTCCTGTTCCCTTGCTAGCTCGTTTGATATACTCAAAACGTGTGATATCATCATTTGGCCCCAGGATATCATTTACAAACTCACGCAAGGCCCCTGGACGCTGTGGAAAATTGACCACAAAGTAATGCTTAATCCCATCATAAATCAAGGCACGCTCTTCCATTTCTGGCATACGGTTGATATCATTATTTCCTCCAGAAATGATACAACAAATGGTTTTCCCCTTGATATATTCAGCTAAAACCTCTAAAGAAGCGATACTAGCCGCTCCAGCAGGTTCTGCGACAATCCCTTGCTTAGAGTAGAGATCAATCAAGGTTTCAGAAATCAATCCCTCATCGACACCTACCAAAGTTTGAACATGTTGACGAGTTGCCTCATAGGTCAACTGACCTACCTTTTGAACAGCAATCCCATCTGCAAACTTGTCAATTTCCTTGAGTTTGACAGGCCCACCAGCTTCAAAGGCAGCCTTCATGGAACGCGCTCCATTAGCCTCTACCCCAATGACTTCAATCTCTGGACTTGTTTCCTTGATATAAGTCGAAACTCCAGCAATGAGACCGCCGCCTCCAACAGGGACCAAAACAGCATCAAAATCAATCGATTCTTTTCGAGCTTCTTCTAAAATCTCATAAGCAACTGTCCCTTGACCAGCTTGAACATGGGCATCATCAAAGGGATCAATAAAGGTACGGTTTTCAGAGAGTGTAAATTCTTGAGCTGCTTTAGCTGAGGCATCAAAGGTATCTCCAACTAGCTTAATGGTTACGAAATCCCCACCAAAAAAGCGAACCTGACCAATCTTTTGTTGCGGAGTAGTAATGGGCATAAAGATAGTAGCAGGAATTTTCATCTCATTACAAGTATAGGCAACTCCCTGCGCATGATTTCCCGCAGAAGCGCAGACTACCCCACGCTCACGTTCTTCCTTGCTGAGCTGGGAAATGGCATAATAGGCACCACGAATTTTAAAAGAGCGAACACGTTGAGCATTTTCCTTTTTCAAATAAATCTTAGCACCATACTTCTCCGATAAATAATGGTCGTAATCCAGTGGGGTATTCACAACCACACCGTTCAAGACCTTATGAGCCTTGATGATATCTTTTGAACTTAACATCATTTTCTCCTAGACTATTTCATACTTATACTCTTCGAAAACCTCTTCAAACCATGTCAGCTTCACCTTGGATTAGGTATGGTTACTGACTTCGTCAGTTCTATCCACAACCTCAAAACAGTGTTTTGAGCTGACTTCGTCAGTTCTATCCACAACCTCAAAACAGAGTTTTGAGTTGACTCCGTCAGTCTTATCTACAACCTCAAAGCAGTGCTTTGAGCAGCCTACGGCTAGCTTCCTAGTTTGCTCTTGATTTTCATTGAATATTATCTCAATCCATCCTCTTAAAAAGAGAGATGAATTGATTATAAAAGCGAGTTAGTCCCCCAACTCGCCTTCACCTTAATTTCTATCAATTAGTTATAGATTTTGAATGCATCATCGTCGTTTTTACCAACGAATGGCATTGCTTTACGCAATTCTGCACCAACTTTTTCAATTTCAAGGTTAGCTGCTTGTTCACGGTAAGCAGTCAATTTTGGACGTCCAGCTTTATAGTCATTTACAAAGTCATTTGCAAATTTACCATTTTGGATGTCTGCCAAGACAGCTTTCATGTTTTCTTTAACTTGCTCAGTAATTACACGTGGACCTGATACATAGTCACCGTACTCAGCAGTGTTTGAAATTGATTGACGCATTTTCTTGAAGCCACCTTCGTAGATCAAGTCAACGATCAATTTCATTTCGTGAAGAACTTCAAAGTATGCCAATTCTGGAGCGTAACCTGCTTCTGTCAAGACTTCGAAACCTGCTTCGATAAGGGCAGTCAAACCACCACAAAGTACAGCTTGTTCACCAAACAAATCTTCTTCAGTTTCTTCTTTGTATGTTGTTTCAAGAAGACCTACACGAGCTGCTCCAACACCTTTACACCAGTCCATAGCAATGTTTTTAGCATTTCCTGTTGCATCTTGGTATACTGCATAAAGAGCTGGAACACCAAATCCTTCTTCGTAAGTACGACGTACCAAGTGTCCTGGTCCTTTAGGAGCACACATGAAGACATCTACATCTGCAGGAACTTTGATAAATTCAAAGTGAATGTTGAAACCATGGGCAAATCCAACTGCATTTCCAGCTTCCAAATTTGGAGCGATTTCTGCTTCGTACAATTCTTGTTGGATTTCGTCTGGTGCCAAAATCATGATAACGTCAGCCAATTTAGTTGCTTCTGCTACTGTGTAAGTGTCAAATCCATCTTCTTTTGCTTTGTCAAAAGATTTACCTGGACGTACACCGATGATGACATCACGACCTGAGTCACGCAAGTTTTGAGCATGCGCATGTCCTTGTGAACCATAACCGATAACGGCGATTTTTTTACCGTCAAGTGCTGCTACTTTAACATCTTTTTCATATTCCATTTGAACTGCCATAGTTTTTCTCTCTTTTCTATTATTTATTGCCTTTTAGGCTGGTTTAACAAATTTAAAATATTTTTATACTCTATGAAAATCAAAGAGCAAATTAGGAAGCTAGCCGCAGGCTGCTCAAAGCACTGCTTTGAGGTTGTAAATAAGACTGACGGAGTCAGTAACATATACCTACGGCAAGGCAAAGCTGACGTGATTTGAAGAGATTTTCGAAGAGTATTAATCGCGGGTAAATCCAGTTGCACCAGTTCGAGCAATATTGCGAATACCGTATGGTCGAATGACTCGCAACAGAGCTTCACTCTTTTCAGCATTTCCTGTCATCTGAATGGTAATCGAGCTTGGTGCTACGTCTACAACTGTTGCACGGAAAGGTTGAATAATCGCTAGAATCTCAGCTCGCTTCTCAGCTGGCGCTGACATCTTAACCAAAATTACCTCGCGCTCCAAATGAGGCTTGTCTGTAATATCACGAATGCGAATCACATCAATCTGACGATTGAGCTGTTTGATAATTTGCTCCACCTCATCATGTGAAGCAACATCAATAATAATGGTGATACGCGATACATTCGGATCTTCTGTTGCTCCAACAGAGATACTTTCGATATTAACCTGACGACGAGACAGGACACCGGTAAAGCGATTGAGGACTCCTGAACGATTTTGTAGTTTTGCTGTTAACATTCTACGCATGGAACTTCACCCCCAACATCTCATGATTACTCTTACCAGCTGGTACCATTGGTAACACCTGTTCCTTACGAGAAATATCTACCTCGATTAGCATAGGAACATTCTCAGTGATCACTTCAAGGTCTTGAGCCAAGGTCTCAGGATTGTCAAACTTATAGTTTTTAATGCCATAAGCTTGTGCCATCAATTGGAAATCAGGAAGGGTATCAAAGACTGACTCAGATGTTCTACCTTCATAGAAGGATTCCTGCCATTGGCGAACCATTCCAAGTGAGTGGTTGTTCAGCATAACCACCTTGATTGGCACCTTGTAAATGTTCAAAATAGCCAATTCCTGGTTAGTCATTTGGAAACCACCATCCCCAACGAACAAGACTACTTCCTTATCTGGGTTAGCAATTTTAGCACCGATTGCTGCTGGAATTCCGAATCCCATCGTTCCCAAACCACCTGAAGTCACTAACTGACGTTCATTTTGGTAAGGATAATACTGAGCTGTCCACATTTGGTGTTGACCAACGTCTGTTACCACAATGGCATCACCATTCGTCAACTCACCGATGCGTTCAATAACAGCTTGCGGCTGAACCACACGCTCTTTCTTATCATAAGAACGAACGCGGTTCTTGTCTTTGGTAACTTTTTCAATCCATTTCTCAGTATTGTTATGAACAGTTGGTTCCGCCAACAACATTTGCAAAGCTTTCTTAGCATCTCCAACTACAGGAATATCTGCACTGATAATCTTGCCAATCTCGGCTGGGTCAATATCAATGTGGGCAACCTTAGCATTCTTAGCGAAGGTCTTAGGATTCCCCGTCAAGCGGTCATCGAAACGACAACCAATACTAATCATAAAGTCCGCTTCCGTCATGGCAATATTAGCTGCGAATGACCCGTGCATGCCTCCCATTCCAAGGAAGAGTGGATGACTCGTTGCAATCGTTCCTTGTCCCAAAAGACTGGTTACCACCGGGATTTGATAGCGTTCTGCAAATTCATTTAATTCTGCAGCTGCTTCAGCATAACTAATCCCCCCACCAGCTAACAAGACTGGTTTTTTAGCCTTGGACAATTGCTTCAAAATTTTCTTGATTTGCATATCATTCGGCTCAAGAGTCGGTTGATAGCTTGGTAGGTTCACTTCTGGTGAATAGATGAAGTCGGTTTCTAAAGCAGATACGTCTTTAGGTAGGTCAATGACAACTGGCCCTGGTCGACCTGTAGTTGCGATATGGACAGCTTCCGTAATGATTCGAGGGATATCAGCTGTCTCCCGAACTTGGTAATTGTACTTAGTGATTGGCATGGTAATCCCCACAATGTCTGCCTCCTGAAAGGCATCTTTCCCAATCCCTGCTCGCGCCACCTGACCTGTAAAGACCAAAAGGGGAACGCTATCGCTCATAGCATCTGCAATCCCTGTAATGGCATTTGTTGCTCCTGGTCCGCTAGTGACGACGGCAACACCCAGCTTTCCAGTTGATTTGGCATAACCTTCAGCTTCATGCAAACAACCTTGCTCATGGCGCCCTAGAATGTGGCGAATGCCTTTAAAATTATATATCGCATCATAAAAAGGCAAGACCGCACCACCAGGATAACCAAAGATGGTATCAATTCCTAAATCACGAAGTGTTTCCAAAACTAGGTCCGACCCCGTCTTAGGAGATTCTAAACTGATTTTCTCCATTGTTCCCCTTTCTCTTCTCTTAAAAATAACTTGTTACTATCATACCATTTTTTCAAAATTTTTCAAGAGAAAAGAAGAAATTTTCTGAATTTTCTATTTTAACGTTTTTTTATGAATGTTATTTTTGTTTTTATTAAAAAGATACCGATTTCATTTACTAAAAAAGAAAAAAGAACTGATTTCTCAGTCCTTCATTAATCTTATTCCACACTAAATAAGTATGGGTAAACAGGTTGTTGGCCTTGGTGAATCTCGACTTCAACGTCTTCGAATTCTTCTGCGATTTCTTGAGCAATTTCATTAGCAAGTTCTTCGCTTCCATCTTCACCGATATAGAAGGTTACGATTTCACTATCTTCATCCAACATATGTTTCAAGGTTTCTGTCAAGGTTTGGTGCATGTCAGGGTTTGACACGAGAATTTTCCCATCCACCATACCAAGATTATCGTTTTCATGGATTTCTAAACCATCAATGGTTGTATCACGAACAGCTGTTGTGACGCTTCCGCTAACGACATCGCTAAGAGCAGCAGTCATACGCTCTTGATTTTCTTCGATGGACTTGCTTGGATCAAAGGCAAGAAGACTTGTCAAACCTTGAGGAAGAGTACGAGCTTCTACCACTACTGCTGGTTGCTCCAAAACTTCTGCTGCAGATTGAGCTGCCATGAAGATGTTCTTGTTGTTTGGCAGGAAGATGATGTTACGAGCGTTGACCTGTTCAACAGCCTTGATAAAGTCTTCAGTTGAAGGGTTCATAGTTTGACCGCCTTCAATAACATAATCCACACCTTGAGAACGGAAGATATCTGCTAGACCTTTACCAGCCACTACAGCAATCAAAGCATACTCTTTTTCTTCAGCAGGCTTGCTAACTTGAGCAGCTTCTTTTTCAACCTGTGCTTCGTGTTGGTTACGCATATTGTCAACTTTTACCTTGACCAAGCTACCATATTTGAGACCTTCTTGCATAACAAGTCCTGGATCTTCTGTATGGACATGGACTTTGACAATTTCATCATCGTTAACAACGAGGAGAGAGTCTCCAAGCTCATTCAAGTAGTTACGGAATTCATCGTAGTCAAAATCTTTGGCATAGGTTGGGCCTTGCTTAAGAGCTACCATGATTTCAGTACAGTAACCAAAGGTGATGTCCTCAGTTGCTACATGACCAGCTACAGACTTGTGGTGCTCTGCATTGATCATTTCACTCATGTTAGCTGGAGTCGCTACAAAGTCCTCAGATGCAATATATTCACCAGTAAGGGCTGAAAGGAAACCTTCATAAATGAAGACCAGTCCTTGACCACCTGAGTCCACAACGCCAACTTCTTTCAATACTGGAAGCATGTCTGGTGTTTTAGCTAGAGCTGTTTTAGCACCTTCCAAGGCTGCGCGCATGACTTCAACAGCGTCATCTGTTTGCTCAGCTTTTTTCTTCGCACCAATAGCTGCCCCACGAGAAACTGTCAAAATCGTTCCTTCAACTGGTTTCATAACTGCTTTATAAGCAACTTCCACACCTGATTGGAAGGCAAGGGCCAAGTCTTGACCTGTTAACTCGTCTTTATCCTTGATAGCTTGTGAAAATCCACGGAAAAGCTGAGACGTAATAACGCCTGAGTTTCCACGCGCACCCATCAAAAGACCTTTGGCAAGAATGCTCGCTACCTCGCCAACTGTAGAAGCTGGCTTATCTGCAACTTCTTTAGCTCCATTTTCAATGGTCATTCCCATGTTTGTTCCAGTATCTCCATCTGGAACTGGAAAGACGTTTAATGAATTGACATATTCAGCTTGCTTATTCAAGCGAGTTGATGCAGCCTGCACCATTTCTTGAAATAAGCTAGTAGTAATTTTTGACACGGTTATTCTCCTACAACTTTGATATTTTGAATGTAGACATTTACAGTCTGAGCAGTAATTCCAAGCTGGTTTTCCAAGCTAAAACGAACACGCTCTTGAATGTTTTTTGACACTTCGCTAATCTTTGTTCCGTAGCTCAACACGGTATATACATCAACTGCAATACTGCCATCTTCGGCCGCCTTTACGACGACACCTTTAGAATAATTTTCCTTACCTAGAAGGGCTTGGAAATTATCTTTGAGGGCATTTTTACTAGCCATACCGACCACACCAAAAATCTCAGTTGCTGCTCCACCTACGACGGTTGCAATCACTTCATCTGTTAGTTCGATTTGACCATCTTTTGTATTAATTTTTACAGTCATCCTTTTTACCTCAACTAGTTGATACTCTATTTTATCATATTTCAGCCCAAGTGTAAAAGCAGAATACTGTATCAGCGGATATTTACTCTATTTTTCAAATGATTTTATATCTACAGTAAAAGAAAAAAGACCCTAAGGTCTCCTTACTTTTATTATTAAACGCGTTCAACTTTACCTGATTTCAAAGCACGAGCTGAAGCCCAAACTTTTTTAGGTTTACCATCGATAAGAACAGTAACTTTTTGAAGGTTTGGTTTTACGGCACGTTTTGTTTGGTTCATCGCGTGTGAACGGTTGTTTCCTGATACAGTCTTACGACCTGTAAAGTAACATACTTTAGCCATTTGTGTTTTCCTCCTATTAGATCTAATATAGCGGATGTGCTAGCACCACATACCGTACTATGTTATCACACTTTCTTCATTTTTGCAAGGGAATTGGAAGATTTGTTTGTGTCTAAATTTTTGGGAACAATCAAATATCCTTATAACTCAATAAGAAAACGAGATTTTTCAGACAAAAAAACTGGAAAAAGTTCCTCACTTTACCCCAGCCCTTGACTATATTGCACTATTTATGCTACAATATTGTTTGACTGATTAAGCAAAGTGTGTGTTTGTCTTAATCGGTGGTGTAGGAGTTGCTGCTTCTACACCTTTTTCGTTTTTATTTACTTTACTATTGTAACACACATTAGGCAAAAAAGCAACTATTTTGTATGAAGACATGACAAAAACACCTCTAAAAAATCTTTTTTTAGAGGCTTTTGTCTGCCTTTTTGTGTTATTTATGCCCTCTTTTTCTGATAACAGCTTTGTGTGGCCTATGGTTAATACGAAATCCTGCACCTGGTCCCGTATCCCTAAATTCTTCATACTCTTGTCTCCAAGATCCAAAAAATAGATTGTATAGCTGATCAATTCGTTCAAGGAGTATCATTCTGGCCATAGTACAAGCCCCTTCGATGGACCAATACATCCCTCGATGTTTCATACGGTAAGTAACCTTTCGGTGCTGACTCTCCATTACCCCGATACCACGTGAGGATAACCCTCTAAGTTTAGGTGGTCTAGTGTCACAGAAATTTCTTAATAATTTCTTACGAAAATTATTAAGATTATCAAGAGCTTCTTGACTTTCTGTGAGAGATTCAACTGTATCTAGTACGGTCTGAAGCAGGCTCTTCTGATGATTTTTGATGGCCTTAAAAGCAAGATCAAGTAGTGTAGATGGGTACGGCTTCAGGAATCTTTTAAGTTCTTCATTGACATGATAAGCATCCCAGAAATGCTCATGACGTTTAATCCGTAGGACCTTCTTAATTTCTTGAAATATTCTGCGAGAATATCCTTTACCATTGTCCGAGTTAGTGATAAGAAGAGTTCGATCAGTGATTTCAAAATGATTGCAGAGATAGTCTATCAATTCTTCCTTTGCTTGTTCATGACTTGTATGAATAATCTCATGCTTATTCTCTAGTACATACCGATTATTACCAACCTTCTTCGCTCCAGTATGAATCAGAAAATGGGCTAAGTCTGTATTGTGTCGTTCATCATTGCTTGATGTTGTCTTGATGAGCACACCATCTCCTTCCAGATAGATTTTATCTGCCTGGATTTTTTTCGGTTGCTCATCACCTCTAAAAAGCCGATAGCGTTCCCTCTCTGAAAAGAGTCTGCCTGCCATTTTTACAGACTTCAAAACAGCGTCCTTTGTTATCTCCAGGCGATAAGCCATCTTAACTGTTCGACAAACTTCACGGTAGGATAAAACAGAAGCGTGTTTTGCCATGTGAAAAATCAACTCAGGAGAATAACGTATATACTTTTCTAGACCTAGCCACTCATCTACAGGATAACAACTTTTCTTTCCCTTTCGCCAGCGATTCCTAGAGAAGGTCACCTCTCCAAATGTAAAAACAACTGTCCTCTCTGTACTATCTATCCGCTTATATCCCCTCAGTCTCATAGAGGGAGCAATCTGCTCGTCATAATCTCTTACTCGCTTCAGGAATTGCTGCTCACGTTTGCGATCTAGTTCTGCGACAAATTCTTTTTCATCAAATCTAAACATACTCTCTATTGTACTGAAATCATGACTAGATTGAAAACATCACAAACTTTCTACAAGACTCTTTCAAAAATAAAAGCCTTCCCTTATTGGGAAGGTTGTTTAAATATAAATATAAATATATTTATATCGATAAACTTTCGATTAGTTTATCAAGATAATCTGATGCAGACTTTGCCCCAACTGCTTTAGCAATTTCATCCAATTTTTTTCGATTGCTTGGTTTCAAAGTAAACTGAAATTGTTTCTTACGTTCAAAACTTTCAAAGCTGGCTACATCTGAAATCTGCTCAGGTTGATGGGTTGCTTCAATAATCTGCGAAATCTCTTTTTCTTTTGGTGTGAATGCCATGACAATCTCCTTCTAATTATATTTATAATTGTATTTGTGTTTATAAATATAATTATATTGTATCATAAATTTTTGAAAAAGTCTGCTCCAACTCAATGAAAAACTTTTTGTGTTTTTGATAAAGCTCAGGATTATCCTCCATATCTGCAATAGAGATTTTATCAATCGTGGAATGATTGAATAACTCTTTTGCTGGTACAATTCCTAGAAGGTTATCTGTTCCCTTTTCTTTAGCTTCAAGTCCTAGAGCTTCCAGTAATTCTCTTGATGATCCATAGTTTGGTCGGATCATATTTGCTAAGAAATATAACTCAGCAGTAATATATGATTCTCTTGTACGATAGTCAATTACATCCTTCCTGAATGCTTCTAACCGAGTTGATAAATTAAATTTGGCATTATAACCAAACTCTGAAGGAGTCAAGGGACTAATAATAGCGTGACTGACCGCAACAGCATTTTTAGTAGCTGTCGCAAAGTCTGGTCTACAATCAATCAAGATATAGTCAAACTGATCCAACTTCTTCTTTTCGTAGTTATCCTCTAGCCAAAGATAAAGTAGCATATTTTTCTTATCGCTGTTCTCCAGATCTCGTTCCACTGTATCAAGCTGAACTGAACCTGGAATTAGACTGATATTTTTCTTGACTTGCTTAATATCCACATCGCCACCTTTAAAAGCATTAGCAATCGTATTCTTGCTCTCGTAAATATTATAGCACTGGGTTAAATTGCACTGATGATCAAGATCAATCAAAAGAACCTTATGCCCTTTTTTAGCCAGCCATTCCCCATAATTAAATGTTAAAGTTGTTTTCCCAACACCGCCCTTAATAGCGGCAAATGTGATAATCTTCATTTGATATCCTCCTGTTTTTCTATACTTCTATTATACCACTATAATTATATTTGTAAATATGTTTATAATTATATTTATAATTATTTTCAAAATGAAGTCTCTCCTTCCCTTTCGCCAGCAATTCCTAGAAAAAGTTATCTCTCCAAACGTAAAGAGGACTGTCCTCTCTGTACTGAAATCAAGACTATATTAAAAACATCAGAAACTTCTACAAGACTTTTTCATCCTCAAATCGTCGGTCAACTTTCTCTTCACGACTACGCACGTGCTCCTTAATATCTCTATAATCTGTGTAATGTTTTAGAGTATCGTCAAAGAACTCTTGCAAGGCTCCTTTTTCAATTTGGAATTGTTTGATCAGTTGACTGACATCTTCCAATCCCATATCTTTTGGAACTCCTAAATCATCCAATAGTTGTACCGCCGCAAGACTATTTTCTGGAGATTGCTGGATGGCTAAAAGTGCTCCTTCAATTTTATGATAACGTCCAAGTCGCTCATCTAGCTGTCTTAATTCCTCCTGGGTAGCCTCTATCTTTTCATTAAAGCGCTCCTCCAAATGTTGAAATTGTGTTCCATCTGTCACGCCGTGCTCGACTAAGAAATTATATTCCTTAATCAGTTCACGCATAGAGGAAATTTGAGCGTTTTTAGTTACAAGTGTTTCTCCATTTTGTTTGGCCAATTGCCTTGCTACAGTCAAGCCCATCATGTACCTATTTTTTTGAGATTGATCAGGATTGAGAAAATAAAAATAGTCTTTCTCTTTGATATAGATGGTATAGTTTCCATCCTCATTTTTATCAACTTTATGAGAAGGTATTAAAATTGTACCACTATTTAAAGCTCCCATATCCATCTGCACGTAAATGCCTTGCTTGCTTTCTTGCTCGACCTGCCAGGATTCCACTTCCAATTTCAATTCAAAATCATTTGCCGTTTTTTCTTTTGATTCTTGATATTGTTCTTTCAATTCCCTCACATCAAAAACTAACTGATTCTTAGAAATTCTCTCTTTTATTTTTTCAAGAGAATAGAGTCCTTTCTTCGATAATGTATCATCTCGGACATTTCTTTGTTGGGGCTGATCCAGCAATTTATACTTCACAAATTTTCCAGAGAAATCAATCTGAAGATTAAGCGCAGCTGCCTTTTGTTTGAAATCTTCTAACGACAAAGAGTGCTTCAGAAGAAAATCAAGACGTTCCTTGATTTCAAACCGATAATTATTTTGTCTCCGCCAAGCAGAATACTTTGTATAAGAATTTTTCATAGTAGGCTCAATAATTTTAGCGCCATATCGTGCCGCATGTTTGTCCGAAATGGCTCTCAAATTTTTCAAGGTTTTCTTTTCCCAGCGAAATTTCTTGAGCGTTGAGGTATTGGTGGTATTAAGTATGATATGGTTATGAAGATGATCTTTATCCGTGTGGGTTGCGATCACAAACTCATAATTTCCACCTGTCAATTCTAACATCGTTTGACGGCCAATTTCATGAACCTGCTCAGGAGTCAAGTTATCATCTGGAGAAAAAGACTGGATAATGTGATGAGCTAATACTTGTTTTCCTGAAGATAATTCTTTCAAGTCATCATCTCCTTTTTTAAAGGCTGCAGCTAATTTTGTCATGACCATTTCTTCATCTGCTACACTAAAATCAGAGATTCCATTGCCAGATACTAGCTTCATTTGAAGCTCGCCATTATGGTAGACAAGAGGGAAATCAAGATCACTTTCTGCAGTTTCTGATACAAGAGTTTTCGCTTCATTCAGAATATAGCGTACAGCTATTTTTAAATTGGAAGGAGTTTTAATTTGTTTGGGTGTTTTGATTACTACCATTCGTCATACGTCCTTATTGTTTTCACTTTTCGTTCCTGTAAACTTTTCTTCTCCGCACTAGAAAGTTTGACAGCCACCATCTCTTTCAACTCAGATAGATAGTCAATGACTTGTGCCACTTCCTCTGGCGTAACCCCTTGATTTTCATTGGCATGTTTGGCAATTTGGTTGATGTTCGTACCCACTCGATTGATGGCAACTCGAAGGTCTTTCAATTCAGAAAAATCAATTTGAACCACCTTCCCTTGTACCAGTTGATTCTTCGCATAGTATTGAAAAGATGGAACTCCCATTTGAGCCATCGCCGTTTTAATTTGACGATCTTCCTCTGGTGTTAGTCGTATCAATTTTTGTATATAGCGTTTTCTATTTTCTCGTTTCTGCATTATTTTTTATCCTCTTTCTCTCAAAGTCTCTGGCATTTTCTGACCAGGCATCAGCCCCTGACTTCCTTGTGGCAAGCGTAGCAAATGGATATCCATTTGCGAAATTTAAAAAAATCAAAGAAGGAGAACCCTGCAGTTTTCCTTCTTGATTTTCTCAGTTTTGGGGAAATCCCCAAGCCCCTTTCTTATATCTTTTGGAGTACAACTTGTAACAATTTATCGTAACCAACTGAAGATGTTTTTGAAAATAGATGATTGCTTATCACTATTTTCTGCACTTTTTTCTTTCTGACCTTGTAACTTTTCAGCTAGAACAGAAAGTTGTTGAGCAGTTAGAGGCTGGAAAATCGACTGCCCAATTTGTATTTCTGTCAATAAGATTTTTTCTGTGAGTACAGCTTGAAATTCTTCATCTGTAATCATCTTGAGTAGCTCAATATTTTCTTCTTCCCACTCCAAAAGAACAGAATCTCCTTCAGGTAGTTGAGACTGTTCTTCCTCTAGTTGCTCCAGAACTTTTTGGCGAGTCAAGTCTTTAGCGTTTGGCGATACTCCTTGAACTCTGTCTCCATCCATGATTGGAATAAAGTCTGAAAGGATGATGATCAGTTGTTCTTCTTGTTCATTAGTCATGAGTGTTGTCCTCCTTGATGATGATTTGTTTTTAATTTGACCTTGGGTTTATTTGGGGTGTCCCGTTCGGTCATTTCGAGAAACCCTTCTCTTTTTTTGATTGTGCATCGGCTTTCAACTCCTGCTTGTGATCTTCGACAGCCTGCTTGCTCTGATCTTTAAACTTCTCCAGTTTTTGTTCAAAACTACGCTTCGTTTGTTTCTCCTGACTCAATCTTAATTGTTCCAATGCTTGATCCATCCGAACCATTAAACTTTTAGCTTCTTGTTGGACAATATCCAACTGTGCTTCTAAATCAGCAAGTGTCTCCTTATCGGCAGACCACCCAGATAGATAGTTAAAGGAGTACTCTGACGTATCAATACCATAGTATGAAGAAACAACATAAGCGATACTTTCAGCCTGGAGTTCAGCAGTGCTTCTAGTTAGATTTTCTTTTTGAGGATTATCTGCATGGTGCAACTCTGCATGAGCCATCTCATGTAAGAAAGTTTTAATAATTTGAGCCTTGTTCATCTCATTACTACGTAAAACAATTTGATTTTCTGGGACAGAATAATATCCATGTTTATTATTTTCCATCTCCTCAAATCGAACCGATACATCATTTTCTTTTGCAATAGCCATCAGGGCACGGTAAAGATTTGCATAGTCCAAATCAGTCAGCTGTTCTTTAACTTCTGCAGCTTTTGGCATATCCTTTCCTTCTGTCTGACTAACATCAAAAACTGGCACTAAACCAAAGAATGTAACTGTTTCTGGTTTCCCATTTTTATCCAATATTGGTTGGTTATTCTCATCCTTTTTGATTTTCGTCATAGGTTTAAAAATACGTAAAGCCTTCTCACCTTTTTTCACATAGCGGTCAAAGTTTTCTTTCCACTGCTTGAAAGAAGCTACTTGCCTTGCTTCAGGATTTTGTGCAAGAATTAAGCGTAAGTTGCGATTAGAATAATTATTTAATTGGCTCATTTTCGTTAGATAGTCTTTGTACTTATCTGAATCCAGAAACTCCTTAATTCCTTCTTTAAGATGTCGACTTAATCCTGCCATATCTTTATTCTGAATAAAATCTGCGACTGCAAGACTACCAGCTGCTAAAACAACTTCATCCGCTTGTAGACTCTCCTCGACCTCTGGTTTAGAACCTGGTTTCGATCTAAAATCATACGGATTCGTTCCCTGAAGCAACTCCTCATCATCAGAAACACCATCAGCATCCGCATCATGTTCCAACTCCTGCTTGTTGTAGCCTTGTTCTTCTAGTTTGATTTCTTCCTCTTGTGATTTCTCAAATTCTTCTCGGACTGTGGAGATCGTTTGTTCAACTTTTTCTGATAAACCTTTGATTTCTTTTTGCCATTTTTCAATAAGGGCCAATTGTTCCATAGGTGAGTCTTTGACTCCCAACTTCTCAAACCAAGCAGATAGATTTTCGACCTCAACACTATCCATTCCATCAAAAGAGATAAATCCAAGGCGACCATCATGACTACTATCTGTAAATCCAATTGGACTATTTTCCAAATCTCCAAATGGGAGTTGGGATAGAAGTTGATCTGCGTAAAGAGTATCTTCTAAAGCGTAACTGAACTGAGAAATATCTAACTCAATCGCCAATCTCTCCAGATGATACGGAGTGAATATGGCCCCATCTATCTTCATCAATTCTGGGTACTCTCTCATTTCTCGTGTTCCAAGTCTTTCTTTGTGAGCGATTGGGTTAATCTCATTCCCAATATCGTAACGGATGCCATCCTGGATCAGTTCACCATCGGGAGCGTAGATACTAAACTGGATCTTAGTTGGAGAGATGTAACCTTCTGGGCGACCATCAGTCACTTGTTTTAGCCCCTCCTGATGTAACGGATAGAAGCTCTGATTGGCCTTGTAAAGCTCTCTAGCAAAATCTTGATAAGATATCAGAGCTGTTTCTTTAAAGGGCAATTTAGGCCCATCTGGGCGCTCCTCAGCCCATTGAAGGCGTACATGGTAGTTTTCTTTATAGATATGATCTTGTTTCCATTCTTTATAAAAATCTGAATTTGTGTCTAGAAGATGATCTTCTCCAGCTGCAGCAACAATCTGGTCAAATTTATCATTGTACCGTTTCGCATAGTCAAGATACTGATTCCATGCTTGATGAAATTCTTCGGGAGTTTTTGAGATGTCACCTGGCACACCTAAATTATAGACAGTATCTAGGACTTGAGTAAACATAGCTGAATCAAGTAGTAAGCTATTCAGTGTGTTTTCAGGAGTTATTTGTTCAATTCCCTTAGTTGTATCAAGCTTGATTTCTTCAAACAAGCCATCTTTCAAAATGGTTTGCAACTCATTTCCTCTATCCTTGACATAATCCTCATTGATAGACAACTGTTCAATATTACCATCACGTTCACGAAAGACAGCAAGTATAACTTTTTCCTTAGTTTTCTCTACATCAACTTTTAGATCTCTCTTGATTTTCATGAGAGATGCAGGGACACGTTCTTCTCCTATATCTTTGAAAAGAAGCAAGAAATCCTCGTCTTTACTCTTGATAGCTTCTGAAAAGTTAAGTCGTTGCGCAATTCTCACTTCGTCTAAGTTATCCAAAACAAACGATTTAGGATCAAGAATATCCTCTAGCATAGGAATAACTTGTAATTTTTCTTTTAGACTATTACTAACCAGTATTTGATTATAGTCTCCCCTTCCCTCAGCAAAATCGACTACAAAATCTCCAGCATTCCTACCTGGAACAACTGGCCTGATTCCTGTTAAGTGTAAAAAGTTTTCTCGTTTAAAATTAACATCTAGCAAACCCACCTCTCCATTATTGGAATAGAAATAATAGATTTTACTATTCGCTAATTCCTCTAAATACCATTGAGATGATTTCTGAATAGAACCAGCGTACTGATTCATTCTTTTCAAATCATCAGATGTAATTGGATGGTATTTCGATTGTCTTCGTTGCACTTCCTCAAAAGTTGTGCTAAAATGTAAGTAACGATAGGGTGATGTCGGGTGACTGGCAACAGTTTGCTCAAAGGTTGCTGATAATTCAGCTTCAGGTTCGGCACTGCCTACAGTATCATGCTGTGAATAGCCCTCTCCACCACTGGCCCTATCATTCATTTGCTCCTGGGAACTCTCAGGAGCTTTTTCTGTGCTCTGAATTTGTTTTTTAGGCTCCCTACCATCTCCAAGAGGATTGGAAGGTTTTTCATAGATCACTGTTTTGTCCGAATCAATAACCATTTGTTTTCTAGGCTCTACTGAAAAACCTATATTATTCCAGTTTTCCTTCAACCACGTTGCATCTTCAGGAGAAAGGTGGCTGGTATCAGGAAAGTGACTTGATGATTGAATTTCCTCAGCCTTTTCCAGTTTCTTGGTCTGCTTCAGAATCTCATTCCAGTCTGTCTTCTCCTGGCCTTCACGTTTTGGCGGTCTTGCATCGATAACTGGGATTTTCTTCTCCCGTAGTTTGGTAATAAAGTCTGTACCTGCTTTATCGTGATCAACTGCCAGCGTGATGAGATCATCATATTTGTGATCTTGGAAAAGTGTGGATGTTTCCGCTGCAACAGATAAGAATCTTGAGGTACGTGCTAGCTCACTAGACTGGGTATAATCTCTTTCATCCATAGGAATATCCCCTCGCTCCTGTAAAATTTCAAGAACATAGTGAGATAAAACTCCCTCTTTTAATCCTTCCATCGCAATCAGTCGAACATCGTTTAATTCACCCTTATGAAGCTCATAATAGCTCATCAAATCAATTGGTGCCTCTGTCACAATTAAACGCTTAGGAGAGCCTATAGAAACGTTTAAGCCACTGATAGATTCTGATTGATACATGATTTGTTTCAAGTAGCCCTTACCTGGATGACGTTCTTGATCAGGAACAAGTCCCTGGAGGCTTGCACCTACCAGTTGCTGATTTCTGTCCAAGTATTTAAAAACCAAGACATCTTCTATAACACCATCTTTATCCTTACGTTTAGCTTGGGCTAATACTCCCTTTTCCAGGAAGAAGTCGATTGTATCATCAGAGAGACCTCTAATCTCCTTGAGATAGGATCTCGCCTCCACAAATGGTTGTTCGTAAGGGGCTAGTGTATAATTGAAAGGTTTACGTTCTTCCTCTACTGGTTTTGCTTCAGGAAAGGAACCTGTCTCTAAGAATACCATGGCTTCCTTATAGCTGACATTTCGCATTTCTTGGACAAGGTTGATGGTGTCCCCATACTTATCTGCTTGTGAATACCAATGCCAGGTATTCTTGACAGTATCAATCTTAAACGAGTCATGCTCGGCCCAATAATATTCTCGATGTGACTTTCGCTTCATCTCCATTCCAAGGCTACGAGCTACTTCTAAAATATCCAGCGATTTTGCCTGTGCTTTTGTTAAAGGCATATTCTTTCCTCCTCTACTAATTCCTTAAATAAAAGATATCCTTCAGGAGTTGTATCTAGTTCACTAACAACTATTGGATCTTCCTGACTCGTTGTCACAAAAAGATGAGGAGCTAATTGATAGAAAGTCTCCTCATCTGCCTGTTTGAATAGCTGCCAAATAGCATAACGTTCTGTGGCTAAATTTTCTAGCTTTAATGCTAGAACCTGCGAGATACTCTCCAGGTATCCTAATTGTGTTTTAGGTGTTTCCATCCTACTATCCTTTCTGTATGTTAGGCCACGAATAACTCTTTTAGCTGCGGAGTCAAATCGTTGGCATATAAAAGCAAGCCGTCGATGTCTGTTCCTTTTCGAGTGTATTCGTACCAGTTTTCTTTGTCTTCAGGGGAACTTGCAATCTCATCTTTTCTAGGATGATCATAGACACTTGCTTTTTTATCTCTGAAGACATTTTGTTTAGAAATAAAGACCAATCCTTCTTCTACCCCAATTCTTGCGACTTCATCTGGAGTTAGAAGGGGACGGCCTTGAATTTGTTTATTTTCACTTGATGATCCATTACGATAACTATGCGATTTTGAGGTGGATCTAGTACGTATAGTCTGCTTACCTGACCTTGTAGAATAGTATTCCATCGTATCCTTGTCATTTGTCCCTAAAAATAGGTGAGTAGCACAGTTATTAAAGATGGTCTTCCAATCACTTTTATAAAGTGATTCTAGCTGATTGACAGCTTGGATGATAATCTTAATAGACATCTCACGACTACGAATAGAAGAGAGGACCTGGGCGAAGTTTGGAATACGGCCAATTTGTGCAAACTCATCGAAGATAAACTGAATGTGGCGAAGATTTTTTCTACTGTAGCCAGGTACTTTCCCTTGCAAGATATCATCAGCCTTATGTGTAAGAACCTCAAAACCAATCGCAAACAAGATTGAGGAAAGAAAATTAAAGGCGTTATTGGTTTCAGGAATAGCAATAAAAACGGCTGTCTTTTTCGTATTCCAGGTATCCATTTCCATGGTATCCTCACTAATCAAATTTCGGACATCTTCGTGGTCGAAGATAGAATAACGAGAAGACAAAATCGCTACCACACTGTTTCTTGTCTCGCCTCTGAAATTTTGGAATAATTTCCACTGTTTATAAGCATAGTTGTTAGGTTGATGTTCGTTCAGTTCTTCAAACATCTGCTCGACAGGGCTTGGTACATCTGGATCCTCTCGATACATATTTCTTAATAGATCCGCAACGTGGCCCAGGTTTGGCATATATAACTGGACTCCAGTTTCAGGATCCTTAGAGTCAAAATAGAGATAACCAATCAATGCACGTTGCAGCATCAACTCTGCTTGAACCCAGAAGTCTTCTCCAGTATGCTCACTCTTCTTCGTTCCCTCAGTAATTGCTTCAGAGATACGATCAATATCTAGCTCAGACTTCATATAATGAAAAGGATTAAAACGATCTGAATTCTTTAGCCGAATCAAATCAAATATTTTAACAGCAAAGCCAGCTTTTTCAAGCATCTTCCCAACTTCGTGTACCAGGTTTCCTTTTGGATCTGTCACAACAAAGTTTGAGTTCATCTGCATTAAATTCGGCAATACAAAAGTAAAGGTTTTACCGTCTCCTGGAAGACCAATGACAATCACATTTTTATTGAGCTGGACATTGTAGGCTAAGCGAAAATTAAATAGGCCCATTTTAACTTGTTTTGAAAAAATCATATTCTTCTCAAAATCAACGTCTTCAAACCGTCTCATTTCCTTCAAAGTCGCAAAACGAGCACTACCTTGTTCTTCTCCCTGGCGATATAAATTCTTATCCATAGAAGCATAGACAAGCATTGGGAGACCGAATCCGATCAACCCTGCATACAAGGCTCCTGAATCAAAGAAAACACCAAAAGAGAAGCGTTCCCAGTGTTCTAGCAACCAACGAAGTCGCAACATCCCCATGAAAGGTACTGCTGCAGTCGAAAATTGGTAGTAATGGTAAAAGGACTGGAAAATAACAAATGAAAATAGCCCCACCACCAGGTAGGGCCATATAGGTTTTCTAATCATCGTGTCTTCTCCTTCCCAATCTCCTTCGTAACAACTGGCATCGTTCCTTTATAGACCTTATTTGTCTTATAGTAATTGATTTTATCTTCAGGAGTCATTTCATGTGGTTTCTTCAGCACCTTTTTCGCAAACTCTTCCAATTTTTCTGGGCTTTTCGTGATGTCTGCCAACATATCTTTGAGAGCCTTTTCTACCAGGGGACGATTTTTTGTTTCAAAGAAGAGATAGGTTGTATCATCTTTTTGATGATAAGTAAAACCTACCTTATACTCCTCCAGGTAATACTTCAACTTAGCCAAGTGAACTTCACTATTTAATAACTTCTCGACATCTTTTTTTGATTTTGTGGCCATAAAGTCATTAAAACGTGTCTCCCCTTCAAACGTTCGATTTGCCGCCTTATGTTGTTTCTTGTCATAATGGGCTTTTGCGAGGGCATACAGAGCTTGTATCGTCATCTCCAGGGTAACTTTTCCTTTTAAAGCCAGAGAATGACTGACTTTTTCTTGATCCATGTAAGACCTCCTTTATTTTGGATAATTGGATAGTTCTGGCTTGGCAATAACCTGGAATCCGTAAGGCGCTGAAGGTTCTTCCTTCACAGTAACTACCAAGCGTTTCTGACTTCTGTTCTCACCATCTTTCACGGCTACTACATAGGTTAGCTGATAAGTTGCTTCATCAACAATCAAGCTAGATTCCAAAATCACAGACTGCAGTTGACCTGCTTGTCTATCTATCGTTAATTGAGGAGCTACGAAATCAGCCATTTTCCCTTTATCAGAGTAAAGGGCTGGCAAAAAGTAACGTGAAAAGGCATCTAGTTCCCCTGTTTTTGACTGAATGGTTTTTAGATTTGAAAGTTCCTTTGATACGGCTGAGAGTTGCTTTTCTTGATGGTAAACTAGCGTAAGTGATAAGCCAGCAAGTGTCAGACTTCCTACTAGACTCAATAACACCAAAACTCTTCCTAAATACACCCAAAAAGAGCGTTTAGAAGAGTTTCGAGGTTTGGGAGTTTCATGTTTCAAGGAAGAGGCTTCAGCTTTTTCTTCAGGAGTCTTCTCTTGATGTTTTGTTTTTGGCTGGCGCTTAAAGAGTGAGCTTTTTGATTCTTTTACTTTAGCCTCCTTGTTATTCACCGTACCAGGCTTCAGGAAGAGGCTATCTGCGATCCCTTCAAACGGCAAATAGACATCTTCTTGGTACACCACTACATTCTTTTTATCCAGTTCTTCTACCAATAAAACGGCCTCTGCCTCCTGGTGTTTAACCTTAGCATTTTCTCGCTCCAGCGCTTGATACACAAGGTCCCGATTTTTATACGTTGTGGTCGTGTTTTGTGTCAGATTGGTTAAACGGTACATCTTTTTCAGCTCCTTTCAATTTTCCTTCAGCAAGAGCTGTTTCAATATCAGCCCAGGTTAAATTATGTTCGGCCAAGTAGTTTGACCGTTCCTCGTGTTTGGTCAGAATGATTTGAGTTTCTAGCTGCTGCAGCTTCTCTTCTTCCTTCTTGGCCTTGGTCATATAGTCAGCTAAGCGGTCTTCCGCTTTCTGTTTTTGTTTTTCCAAAGTTTCTAATTTTGTCATTGTTCTTTTTTCCCTTCTGTACTTTGTGTTTGGTTAGTGCTTGGTTTATTTAATGATGGAATACTCGCCTTTTCGCTTGCGCTTAGGCTGTCTACAATTAAAATAGGGTCAATATGATTTACCAGGTATTTCCCATCTTGCTTGCTGAAGCGAATCCGTATGGTTCTTGAAGATCCTACGTTTGTTTGGGCGTTAGTATAATCATACTTCTTCTGTAACTGTGTCTGAGTGTATCTCACTTGAGCTAAGACAACATTATTTTCTTGATCGATGTAGATGGTAGAAGACTTCATCTGTGTATCCACTACATAGCCCTTATAGGTTTGTACCGATGGTTCTTCTTCAGAGTTCACTTCCTGATTGTAAGCAGCTTCTGTCATATAGGGCAAATAGCGATTTCTATTTTCTCCAAGATCCTGCTTATTGAAGTAAGCCGTCAAAAATTCCTTTACATATTCTTGCGTTAGTTCGCTTCCCTCTGCTTTGGTTTCTTGTTGCGTAGTTTCAGCTTCCTGTTTAGCTTTCTTTTGTGATGAGGTTGCTGCACCAATCCAGAATACGAATCCTAGAACTAACACAACTCCTATAAGTATTCCTCCTATTTTAAGGAGTTTCAATTTCTCCATATCTATCATTTTCATGATTTACCTTCTTTCTTTTTTAATTTGGTGTCGCAAATGTATAGTAGTAAGCTGGATAGATGACACGAAAATGGACCTTATCCTGTACACCTTGGATATTACATTCCGAAACGAGGAATGAACCATCTGGGTTCACAGCTTCCACAATCGCAACATGACCGTATTCACCTGGTGTCCCACCAAATCCACCTAGAACTGATACAACAGCCCCTCTCGTTGGTGACGTACTGTACTTCCATCCTTTTGCGACTAGGCTTGTTACCCAATCCTGACCATTTCCAAGGTAACCATAGGATCCTGATAAGTCTGTAATCGTTCCTAGTTCGACTAAACGGTTATAGGCATACCAAGTACATTGACCGACTGGGTAGCCACTTCCTTGTTGTGTAGTCATAGAAGCTTGTGTAGGAGGGTGCTCCACTTTTGACTGATACTCGGCAGGGAAATTCCAGGAAGATGCTAACGCTCCACCTCCTCGAACTTGTTGATTAAGAAAAGCGTGGATCTGCTTAGCATTATTTTGGCGCTCTAAGACCTTATCTCCAGAGTTTCCTTCCCAATTTACCAGGAAACGCTCTGTAAGCGTCTCTACATCCTCTGTACTAGTTAGAATTGAAGTTAGTCCTGTAATATAGTAAGGAGTATCCCCCTCCAACATAAAATCCAGTTGCAGTTCCAAATCATACCACTTCTTATTCTTAGATTTTGCATAATTTAATAATAGAGTATGTCTCGTGGAGCCATCCGCTGTATCTGTCCACTGTCCCAATCCTAAACCTCGTCGAAGAATATTTGGGTATCTTCCGTTATAAATCGCTGGTCCTCCTATAGCTAACCAGGACTCATCATCCCAAGAAGAAGAATCAGCCCCTACTGGAGGGCTAAGGTAATCTCCTTCAGCACGTTTAGGATTAATATTGCTTTCTGTTGCAAAGTTCCCAAGCATGGCTGCCAAACCATTATCTGTTAGCCCTGGTACCTTTTGCTTCAAGTAATCTTTTATCGCTCGTGATTTTTGCCCCAAATCGCCATTAAGTGTGGTAATGACTGAGGTTGTCTGATTGTACGTGACAGATTGAAAGTAAAAGCCTGGATTAACTGATGTCCACTTTTCTTTCTTATCCTTTGTCTCTTTCTCCTCCAATTTTTGATACTGAATGACCTGGTAACCATTTGACGTTACCTTACCAACTTCATCTCCAGCTTTGACCTGAACACCGTCAGACACACGGATATTTCCTACCTCTTCATAAGTAAAGATGGCTTTATCTGTTTTGATGGATACAGTAGTATCATCTGTCACACTGACTTGACCGTCAATAGGAGCTCTTAGAGCTTGTCCTGTTGAAGCTTTTAGTTGTGTTTTCTCATAGATTTCACTCTTAGAGGTATAACCAAACCGCTTCAGGATAACTAAAGGAGCTTGATAAGAAGGGTCGTCTTCCTGGTAAAAGGGATTAGCTAGTTCTTGATAAGAGGGGTATCGACCAACTTCTTTAGTCAAATCCTCTAGCTCTTTATACTCTTCTAACTCGCTATCACTCAACTTAGCCCACTTTAGATCTGACGAGGGGCCATATAAGTCAGCCATCTTTTTCAAGTTATGAGGGTCATCATTCAAATGATTCCAAAGATCATTCAAGGCATCAGAATAGTGATTAAAACCTAACGTCCCAGCCCATTCACCACCAGTTCCCTCATTCCAGTTGCTTTCTGGTTTCCACTCACTACCGTAGCGAAAGTTCATGAAAAAGATCATGTCATCGATGTTTGTCCAATAGTCTACCTTATCATTTGACTTCTCTCGATCTCGTTTACTGATTTGGAGCCAGGACTTGTTCAAATCAAATTCATTTTGTTGGATAGGGCCACTTCCTCCAAAAACTGCCATAAATATCCCTAGAACGGCAAAGATAAGAAACATCAAGAAATAAGACTTGACTGCTAAAGGATTGGATAAGATCGAACGCAGGGGCTTTGTCGCAACCTTCAAAACCTTCCCTGTCCCTCTTGACACCTTCCCAAACTTTGAACGTGCAAGTCGTTTTCTGGCCTGTTTCATCTTTTTGCTGAGTTTTCCTTCCCAGGAGAACTCTCTAGGTGTTCGAGTATACCCTCGCCCTCTGATGAAATTATAGCTTTTATTGAGCTGTCCATAGCTGTGATTGATTGAATACTTGGATAATTTTCCTACAGCATTTAACGCTCTTTTAGAGGCGTTTACCTGGTACTTAAATTGACGAATGCTTTGCCTCGCCTGAACCCAGTCTCCAAGAATCTCATTATCTCTGACTGTCTTCTCAACGTCGTGTCTCGCTTTCATTCGAACACTTTGTTTTGCACGTTTCTTTAGGCGATTAGGGATATAACTGTCATCAGCCTTTTTAGCTCGTTTATAGAGCGTTGTTGCAATTTGTTTTTCTAACTTTGCTCGATCACGTTGTTGCTTAAAGAAAAGACCTCTAGCTGTTGCTTGAGGTCCTTTGTGTAGTTTATAATCTTTGTTCGCTAAGCGATAATTCTTCTTAGCTTTTTTAAATGCAACTTTTGAGTCTAAACGTGCTTCTTTAGGAGCTTTTTTATTATTGAGGGATGTTCCTTCTTTGATTCTCCTCTTGCGCTCCTGTTTTAATTGTTTGGGATCACTTTCAAACAAAAGAAATCACCTCTCCTTCTATTTTTTAACTATCTGTCGCAACCAATTGATAGAGTTTAGTATCTTTAGGAATAGGGTTTTCAAATGGAACAATTGTATCTCCAGCCACAATCAAACCCGTACCTTTTGCTTTTGGTCGCAAGACAAATCGCTCCAGAGAAGGCGTAAGAGGGATAACCTGCTCCAGGGCTTCTAAGTCTGTCCGCTTCAGCTTCAGGAGGGCTAGAAACTCACAGTTTGCGACTAGCTTTCTACCTTCCTCTGTAGATAAAACAGTCTCTGGATTCTGTGTAATCCCTGTTGGAATAGCCCCGTACTTGCGAATACGTGAGTATAGTTCTGTAAAGAAGGTTGCTTGCAGTTTATTTTTGAAGTATAGCTGCAACTCATCAAAGTACAACCATGTAATAGCTTTTCCTTGATTATTGACTACCTGGTTCCAGATGAAATCCTGAATCACCAGGAGGGCAAATGGCTTCAATTTACCACTCAACTGCTTGAGATTGAAGATAATAAAGCGACTATTCATATTGACGTTTGTAGGATGTGCGAAAATATCATTTGAGCCAACCGTATAAGGTTCAGCCTTCAGCGCCAACTCCTTGGCCACATCTTCAGGTTGACGTTCCAAAACGGCTTGCCAATCCTTAAATGTTGGTTTTTCAAATTCCTCATAGGTCTTTCTCGTTACACGGTCAATCATCGCAAATTCATCGTCTGATACCTCAGAGAATATATTTTCAAACAAGGTTGATAAGAGGTTTGATTTTTGGCCAATCGGGTCACTATCTTCTGCCTGCAGTTTATCCTTATCAGGAAGATCCAACAAGTTAAAGTGATGTTGCGTTCCAGGAGCGATTGTGATAATTTCTGCACCCAATTCTCGACCAATACCAGTGTACTCATCTTCAGCATCGACGATAATAATATTATCTTCAGGGTAACGTAGAGTTGTAGGAATTATCTCTCCACCTTTAGCAAGAACAGACTTTCCTGATCCTGAAGTCCCAAAGATACAACCTGAACCTGTATTCAAGTCTTTCTTACGGTCAACTGTGATAGCGTTCTTAGATAGCTGATTCTGACCATAATAAATTGCACGTGAACTGCTAGATCGAAGGTCTACGTTGGTAAATGGGACTTGTGTGGCCAGGTTACTGGTAGTCATATCTCTCATAAAACGGCGTTTCACGTTGATAAATGGAATTCCAATCGGTAGAATCGTATTCAAGGATTCTTCCTGGTACAAATAACACTTATCCAGTTCTACCGTATTCTTACGGACAGATCGTTGGACCTGCTCAGTGTAGATATTCAATTCTTCCAGACTGTCAGCCATAAAGAAAATCGTCATCACACCTGAAAACATTTTTTGGTCATTGTCCTGGAGTTCCTCAGTCCATTTTTCTGTTTCACGGGATGTCTCCACAGCTTTCCCACCAACGGCCAGATCACTTCCATAACCTTCTTTTGCGGCAGCCTTCTGACTTTTGATCATTTCCCTGCGTACACTTGACTTAACTGTCTTGATTTTCTTCAAGGCATCTGCAGTATCATAGGGTTTCGCATGTAGGCTGATAGCCAATTCAATTCCTGTATCCAGGATATTCTTAATCAGTTTGTCATTCAAGAAGGTAGGATATTGTCTAACATACATCACCCTTGCGAAACAATCATCAATTTTCATATAATCTTTTTCAAACTTCAGATAGTTTGGAGCTACAAAGTCCCTGGTGGATAGTCCAGAAATAGCAATATCTTCGTAGTTAAAATCAATAAAGCCTTCTCGCCTCAAGAGTTTTCGGAAGATAAGAAGACGATCTAATCCCTCTAATTCCTTAAAGGAAATCCCTAAGCCACTATATTGGCTTTCAATAACGCTGGCTGTATCATCAAGGATTCTTCTAGCTTGATGATCCTGGTCTGTTTGAGTAGTAATCGTCAGATATTTTTCTACCTTGAAGGTGTTTTGTTCCTGAGAAAAACGATCATTGATCATCGCATTGTATTCTTTACGATAATCGTCATATCCATCTCCAACCAAATCATAGCGAATAGAAGATAAGCTATTGCTTTCTACTCGACGATTCAGGAGCAATAGCTGCATATCATTATCAATGTCCAGCGAATTAAAAATATCAGCATTTGTTTCAATGATATCAATTCGCTCATCATCTGTTGCAGTAATATAGCTTGTATCACCTAGGCGATAGGTCTTTGAAAATTGATCATTTGTAATTTTCATGAGCCCATCAGGCGTCAACCATTGATAATTAAGGCTGTTCTGTGTAGAGGCCGTCATGGTACGTCTCAGACGTTTGGCCCGTTCCCGTTCCTCCTTATAGAGTTTCGGGGTTTTCTTTCGGTCGAATAAATTCATTTCTTGTATATTCCTTTCTGTCATAATCTGTCTGATAAGATCGTTCCTGCTTGGTTAACAAGAAACGGATATTATCTTTAATTTTTTCATCAAAATAACACCCGAAAATAACAAAAGGCGCTAATAACAAAATATCAACGCCATAAAGAATAGTATCAGGTGCCTTCAGCCAATAGAGGATGGTTGTGACAACTACTGTCAATGCAATACCAAATAGTAGCACTAACTGCCTCAGTGTCATATACCCTATAACTGGTCTTTCGTAGCTATCTAAAGCCTTTAAAAATTCACTACCTAAACGTGTCATTCTGTTCCTTTCTTTCCATTATCTGGGCCATAAAAGGTATCTACAATCCCTGCAGAACGTAAAGCAGATTCCAATGCCGATCTCGCTAGCTCAGAAGCTGCAATCGTTCTCACTTTCACTTCCCATAGTTTTTCTTCCTTCTCTTTAATTAAATTATCCATAAACTCATTATCTTTAATCAGCTCATCTCGCTCCTGCTTCAATTGTTCTAAATTCATGTGGCTCTCCTTTCATCAAAAAAACAGCTCTTCTTTAGAACTGTTTCATTACCTACTATTTTTATTTATTTAAAAGTCTTTGCCATAACGATCGTTTTTGTAAAGACTCTATCTTCTCTTCTGCTTCATTTTTCAGTTTAAGTAAATGTTGCGATTCATTGGCTAGACGTTGATTTTCAGTGAGAATCTCTCCTTTTTCCTGCTTCAATTTTCGTTTATCTTCTTCTAGTTTTTGATTATCCTTTTCTAACTTCTTGTAATACTCTTCCTTTTCGCGATACTTTCTCAAGCGTATTTTCACTTCCTCGATGTTTTTATCAAGTTGATCAACTTTTTCTGATTTTTCAATATAGGATAGCCTTAATCGCTCAATTTCTGTCAGGAGTTCCTGATACTGTTCCTCATAAGTTTTCAAAGTTTTGTACTTCCTTTCATTATCATCTAAAAAGACAAATGCTTCTATGTGGTATTTATCAAAATTCCCATACAGTTTATAGTTTGTTTTCTGATAAACTTCCCTCACTCTAGCAGCAATACTTTTAACCTGTTCAGGTGAAGTAAATTCTTCAGGTACATAAATCTTAGTAGACTTAGGGAAATGAGCCTTGGCTTCAAACAAGGGAATACCTTCTTTAGCTAATTTTATCCGTTTAACAGGTTTTGGTCTTCTCGTTTTATAAAATTCGATACCTAGTTGACCATTTAAACGGTAGTATTCAGAATAAGGATAAGTCTCATCAATATCAATCAAGAGCTTTAGAATAACAAAGTCTTCATCTTCAAATACAATCCGTTGCATCGGAGAAATAGCTTTAGGAAAAATATAAGCCGTATGATTGTCATATTCAATCTGAAATTTCTCAATAGTCTTGAAAGCCTCGATAAAAGCATTCAGCTCAGAGGAATACTCAAAGCTACTTTCTAACCCCTTTAACGGGCTCTCTTCACCTGGATAGTAACTAAAGTATGGTTGACCTACATAGCGACCATCTTTTTTCTGGCTACTTCTTGGATTAACCTTGAGATCCGTTTCCAAATCAAAAAGAGTCGCCTGTTCTTTCGGCGTCGTAATAATTTGTGCTCGCCCCTTGAGAGCGAGTGCTTGAAAAGCATTCACAATCTCTTCTTCTCCGGATTCTTTTCGCCATACTGCATAAAACTTTGAAACAGCCATACCATCTCTCCTTCAGCATTCTCTCTTTATTATACCATAATCTAGTTCACCTGCATGATATTTTTGGCCATGCGTTGACTGCCAAATAGCATTATGATGTAAATGATTCCTTTAGCTATAGCAACTAAGGCACTTGTCCAAGCTCCAGTCTTATCAACCGTCAACAGGTCGTTAGTTACAATGGCTGGATAAAGCATGATCACAACCACTAAAATCAATCCCTGAAGGACAGCAGCAATATAGAGCTTAAAGAAACCGAGGCAGATCGGGCGTAAGCTATCCACCATGTAACAAGCGACAATAATTTTAGCAATTCCCTTATACGTGTAAAGCGTAAAGGAGCGCAACAAGATCAACAACTTAGTCGATATTTGACCGACAAAATCCACAACCCAATAAATAAACTGGAGCATAGCTTTAGCTATAGCATTGACTCCTTTTAAATCCGGTAACTCAGTTTCATACGGACTAATACTTGTGCTAGCCACTGCCTTAATTACAACATTAAACAGCCAAGACAAAGCATCAAAAATTGCATCAACATAGAGGATAAAAAATAGGGCGATGGCATACTTGAGGATTTCTTCAATCCAAAGCTGAAAAGACAGCTCCCCACCATTGCTTTTAAGTTGTTGGTGCCAGTTCATGAGGTTGATCCCCATAAAAAGGAGAAGAAGCAAAATCGCTACCTTCTCCATCGACCCCGAAACAGTCTCCATTAGCTGATAAGCTGTCGCATTATAGTCTTTTAGACTCATGGTTAGTTGATCAAGTGTGGATTGGTTCATAAAACCACCTCCTTTTTCTTCCTCATACTAGCCAAGAGATTGAAGACCTGTTGCCAAGGCTGTAAAAAGAGCTTTCAAAACGGCACCAAGCAGACCGCCTAAAATCAAACTTTGAATTCCTTTGTCCTTTTTATCATCCAATTCACGTTTGATTCCTACTGCTAAGTCCCAAGCACCCCAAGCGGCCCAACCAATACCGATAATCCCACCGATATTCCCAATTTTGTTAATAAAATCTACAACTGCATCCATTATTTTTTTCTCACTTTCTTTTATAAAAAAGGTACTAAGAAAGATTCCTAGTACCTACTTTGTTTATTTAATACTATATTTCATCCTCTGGATGAAAGGTTAGAGAGAGGGCTGTAATTACAGCCAAGACAACGATAATGGTCGTTTCCCACCAATAATAGATAGGGACACCTTGAGGCATTATCCAATTTTTAAACCAAAGTTCAACACTTGCTGGAGCTGTTCCTTCTTTTGTTAAAAATGCCCAATAACACAGAACAAGAAACGCAACTATAACCTTAAACACAAACCAACCAATTGCTGTCGCAATCAAGCTCTTAATCAGATTAAAGATAAAGAGGAGAAACATGAGTGGAGTCGCAACCATCAAAACAGCAGCTCTCACAATCACACTCGGTAGGTTCTTTACTCCTGACCAGATGGCTTTTCCTAGCCAACGCAGGCCTTTTTTCCACTTCTTCTCTTCTTCAGGTTTGGTTACTTCTGATTTTTTTTGAGTTGGAGTGTAGTATCTATATCCACTTCTAGTCACATGTGCATCCATTTTCGTGTCCTTTCTCATCTCTCTTCCCCCTCTTTTTATGGCTTCATTATACCATAGATGAGGGGGAATTTCTAGATGTTCTATTTTTTATACTTACGAAGACCTGCAAGACTCAATAATCCCAAAATCATTCCCACAACTGGAAGCATGCTTGCTGCTGATCCTGTGTTTGGCAGGGATTGTTTTGGTTTGCCTGGTTCTTCAGGTTTTGGTGGTTCTGGAGTGTGGGTTGTTACCTTCGCAATCATTTCTTGTCCATTGACAATATTGACAAAAGTATTCTCAACTTCTCCAGCCGCAATACGCTCTACTTCGATGTAGAAGTCCGCATCGAAGGTTCCTTTAATTCCTAGAGAGTTTAGGAAGTCCTGGTTGATAACGTAAGACCATTGACCACCTTTGGCATCCCACTTAACAGTCACAAGTTTCTTGATGAACTCAGAATTTGTGCCTTGGTTGAACTCAAAGGTAAAGGCATAAGTGCTACCTTTGGCAATCTTATCTCCTGCCTTGATAACCTTACCATTCTTCAGGATAACATCGTAAGGCAACGTTAGATCTTTTTCTGCTGTGTATTCTGTACCCTTGATGATACCTTTCCAGTTCCCAGTATAGCGGTCATGCTTCATATCGAGTTTATCCAAACCGTCATATTGGTACAACATATGGTGTCTTTCTGGAACAGTTGCACCGTCAAGAAGATACTGAATCAATTCACCCATTTGAACTTCTTTACCGTCAAGAACTTTCTGACCTGTTTTATCAAGCGCATGTTTTTCTGGATGTTTTGGTTTCGGTGGCTCTGGTGTACGAGTAATAACCTTGGCAGTCATTTCTTGTTTATTGACAATATTGATGAAAGTATTCTCAATCTTATCACCCGTTTCAATACGCTCAACCTCGATGTAGAAGTCTGCATCAAATGTTCCTTTAATTCCTAAGGAGTTTAGGAAGTCTTGATTGATAACGTAAGACCATTGACCACCTTTGGCATCCCACTTAACAGTCACCAGTTTCTTGATAAACTCTGAATTAGTAGCTTGGTTGAACTCAAAGGTAAAGGCATAAGAGCTACCTTTCTCAATCTTATCACCTGCTTTGATAACCTTACCATTTTTCAATGTCACATCATAAGGTAACACAAGCTGTTTTTCTGCTGTGTATTCTGTACCCTTAATAATACCTTTCCAATTACCAGTATAGCGATCATGCTTCATATCGAGTTTATCCAAACCGTCATATTGGTATAGTGTATGGTGTCTTTCTGGAACAGTTGCACCATCAAGAAGGTACTGAACAAAATCACCTAGCTGGACTTCTTTGCCATCAAGGACTTTCTTGCCACTTCTATCAAGCACATGTTTTTCTGGGTGTTTTGGTTTAGGTGGCTCTGGTGTACGAGTAATAACCTTAGCAGTCATTTCTTGTTTATTAACAATATTGATGAAAGTATTCTCAATCTTATCACCAGTTTCAATACGCTCCGCCTCGATGTAGAAGTCTGCATCAAAGGTTCCTTTAACTCCTAAAGAGTTAAGGAAGTCTTGATTGATAACGTAAGACCATTGACCACCTTTGGCATCCCACTTAACAGTTACAAGTTTCTTAATAAACTCTGAATTAGTACCTTGGTTAAATTCAAAGGTGAACGCATAAGAGCTACCTTTAGCAATCTTATCGCCAGCTTTGATAACCTTACCATTTTTCAATGTCACATCATAAGGTAATACAAGCTCTTTTTCAGCAGTATATTCTGTTCCTTTAACGATACCCTTCCAGTTCCCAGTATAGCGGTCATGCTTCATATCAAGTTTATCCAAACCGTCATATTGGTACAATGTATCATGTTTTTCTGGAACAGTTGCACCATCAAGAAGGTACTGAACAAAATCACCTAGCTGGACTTCTTTTCCATCAAGAACTTTCTTGCCAGTTCTATCAAGTACATGTTTTTCTGGCTTAACATTTGGAACTTCAACTGTTACAAGATTCGACTGATGTCCAATTCCAAAATCAATTTGATAAAAGTCATTCTTCACGATTTGACCTTTTTCAACAAGCAAACGTGCAGGTAGATCAATCGTGATATTCTTAGCTTGTTTCACATAGTTTTGATAGAAAGAAGTAGAATCTTTCGCCACCCAAAGGTAAAACTCACCTTTAGGATTTAAGCCTGCTTCCTTCAAAATGTTTTGGATTTCTTGTGTACGTTCTTTTTCTGAAAGAACATGGTACATATTAAAAAGTGCTTTTACATCTTTATTAGTAGAATCCTTCATAGTAATTTGGCTATCATCTACCATGTATGCACCATCTTGAACATCATCTGCCAAGGCCCATGTTTTAGCAACATTTTTTGAATCAGCAGTAAATGTTGAATATGGTTTGTAGTCAGTTGTCAAACTGAATTTCACATTTTTATCAAATGTGTTTGCGCCATCAATGTTGTGACCATAATTATCAGTAATAGCCTTCTTAGGTTTTGGAGTTGAAGGAGTAACACGCAAGCGTGAATAGTTCACTTTTACAGTAGGAACTAAAGGCATTCCAGGAATATTCTTCTTCTCAGGAGGAGTTGGTGCTGGGGGAGTTGGAAGTGTTGTACGAGGCACAAACTCTTTTGGTTTTTCCAATTTAGGTTTAGGAATTTCTTTAGTATCCTTTTGCTTCAATTCAGGTTTAACTGGTTCTTCAGGTTTAATCAATGGTCTTTGAATAGAAGAATTAACTCCCCACAAACCAAATGTATACCCATGAGCATGAGTAATTTCTAAATCAGTTGGTGCTGGTTTCCCTTCCTTCTTCGCAATTTCTTCTAAATAGGCTTTATAGGCATAATATTGACTCTCAGGACGAGTATTATTTGTACCAACCCATTTTGAATATCTTGAAGCTGTATAGGTCAAATGATTCTTTGAACCCCAACCAACACTCATCAATGAACCTTTAGGTACAGAACTTTCACCCAATACTCCAGTACCTAAAACACTTCCTACACTAAAATCATCTAATCCAGAAGGATCAGCATGATTAAATCTAGCAGGATTTACAGTTCCTTTAATAAACTCTTTACCATTTTCAACTACTTTAGTCAATTCAGAATCTGGGTGAATCTTCAGAATACCAGTAGACCCATCTTGATATTCAAAACGATACATTTGATCATAATCCAAGTCAGTCAAAACATTTACATAAGCAAGATTTATTGGTTTACCTGTTGCTTCATCAAAATATTCAATATCAAGATCAGTCATCTGATAATTCCAAGAAGAAAAATCAAATGCAGAATGTGATTTTATTTTTGACCACTCTACATTCATTCTAGGTTGAATATTATCATTACCTTTAACTTTAAATTCAGGAACTAGATCAGAAGTAAAAGTAAATTTTGCTAAAATAGACTTACCAGATTCAGTACGTCCAATATTATTAAGTGTGAAATAATCACCCTTCTTAATATTCTTTAAGAAGAAACCTGTTCCCCCTTCTTTGGTGTCATAAGTTTTCTCCAATAAATCTTTTCTACTGAATTTTACTTCTGTCTTTGGAGAAGCACTTAAATACCCATTAACACGTTCTAAATCCTTAACACCTTCAAATACAGCATGAAAATTCTTATAAAAATCTAAAGAACCTCGACCGGATTCATTATAATCACCATAAAGTTTTACTCCTGTTGAAGAAGCAACAAGACCAAGTTTTTCTAATTTTGCTTTTTGCTCATTATAGATAGCTAAATCTTGATTATATTTTTTTAAATCCTTGTCATATTTTTCTTCAGCATTTTTATTGCTAACTTCAATCTGCTTATTCGCATTTTCTTGATCCAACTTAGCTTGCTTATAATCATCCAACTTCTTAGCGTTATCACGTTCGATTCGTGCATTTTCACCTTCAATTTCTTTTTGCTTCTTTTCATTGTCGGCAAGAATAGCATTATTCTCAGCTTCAATACGTTTCACATCAGCTTTATGTTTATCAACTGCTTTTTCATAAGCTAGCTGTTTAGCGTTGTTTTCTTTTTCAATTTCTTCACGTTCTTTAGTAGTTTTATCTACCCTAGAAGAATAATCAACAGTCACAGTTTTAACTTCTTTTTCCTGCTTCACATAATCAGCTTCAATTTCTTTCTGCTTGCCTGATACTGTATCAGTAGTTGCAACTCCTTTGTCCTGCACAGCTCCAACTTCAACTTTAACGCCTGCGTCTTTAGCTTCTGCTACAGCTTTGTCAAGATTGTCATGAGCAATAGGAACTTCTACTTCTGTTTTCTTCTCTACTACAACAGGCTTATTAGTTGAAACTTCATCAGCAGATACAATCCCTTGAAGTCCCATTCCTAAAATTCCAAGCGCAAGAATAACTCCACACGCACCAGCTACTTTTGTCTTACGGATTGAACCGTAAGCCTTAAATTCTTGTGTCTTTGACATCTTTTTTTCTCCTTTTAAATTAAAATTTTTTATTTTATCAATCTCAATCATTATAATCCTATGAAGGTGAACGAGATCGCTTAAATACTTCTAAAATCATACCCATTTTCCTGAATAATCAAGTTTATATCCTTGAATCACTTCGTTACGAGCATAAGAACCATCTGATTTCAAATAATACCACGCCTTATAGTTTGAATCATAAATCCATTCATTTACAGCCATAGCACCACTAGACCTCAAATAATATGATCCTTGCCAAGTATTTCTTGCCATATAGCCACCTCTCTTGAAATAATACCAAGAGCCACCTAGTTTCATCCACTCACTATTCGCATAAGAGCCACCTTCTTTTATGAAAAACCATGAATTATAATTTTTATCATATACCCACTCTTTTTCTGCCATCTTACCATCAGACTTCAAATAATAGCTTCCCAACCAAGTATTTGTTGACATATAGCCACCTCTCTTGAAATAATACCAAGAG